>CALKHY010000092.1 GCA_937988795.1 uncultured Candidatus Saccharibacteria bacterium | reverse complement strand
GCAGCGCAGCGACAAGCAGCTGTGGACCGACGCCGAAGGCGGCCTGCCCGTGCAAATGTTGCAGGTGAGCAGCGAACGCGCCGAGGGTGAGGCGATTGTGCGTCGTGTGCGTAACGGCGTGGACGGGGGATTCCGCCGCTACAAAGATTACGCTGTTTTGTACCGTACCAACGCGCAAAGCCGTTCGGTAGAGGAGATTTTTATCCAGTATGGCATTCCGTACAAAATCGTCGGCGGCGTGCGCTTTTACGACCGCAAAGAAATTAAGGACATCATGGCGTACCTCCGGCTGATTTATCAGCCAGAAGACCGCGTTTCTTTAACGCGCATCGCCAATGTGCCGGCGCGCGGCATTGGCGTTAAAACGCTCGAAAACCTGTTTTTGTGGCAAGAGGCGAACGGGTTAACGTTGCAACAGGCGCTCGAAACCATCAAATCCAACGACGCTATCACCGCCAAGGCCAAAAACGGCCTGTTTGAGCTGGGCGAAATGCTGGCGCGACTGCGCGAGCTTATCGACACCACGCCGCCAGCTGGCATCATCGACTCGCTCATCCGCCGCATCGATTACTTTAAGTACCTGGACGACGGCACGCCGCAGGGCGAATCCCGCCAGGAGAACGTCAAAGAACTCATTAGTGTCGCCCAGGAATACCAGGACGACGGCCTGGCCGCCTTCCTTGAAGAAGTGGCACTGGTGAGCGACATCGACGCTGCCGACCTCGAAGGCGACGCGGTAACACTGATGACCCTGCACGCCGCCAAAGGCTTGGAATTCCCGGTGGTATTCATGATCGGCATGGAAGAAACGATCTTCCCGCATACCCGCGCACTCTACGATGCGTTTGAAATGGAAGAGGAGCGCCGCCTGTGCTACGTCGGCATGACGCGTGCCCGCGAGGAGCTGTACATGATTTACGCCACCTCACGGATGCTCTACGGCGGTGCCCAGCACAACCCGCCCTCGCGGTTCTTGAGCGAAATTGACGCCCAGTTTCAGCCCGCCGACAACATGTACGCCTTTGGCAACACCGGCTTCCAGGACCGTCATCCCCGCGAAGGCGGGGATCCAGTAGAAAAAGGATCCATAGAAGACTGGATTCCCGATCAAGTCGGGAATGACGCGCCAGACGAACCCCGCTACGTCCCAGAACTCTACGAAGGCGACACCGTCAAACACCCCATCTTCGGCCTCGGCACCGTCGTAGAACTCGACGGCGACAACGCCACTATCTACTTCAAGGGAAAGGGAGTCAAGAAGCTCAACATTGCATTCGCTCCCCTAGAGCGACTTGGCTGATTAGATCGATCTGATTGTTTTTGTGTCTCGGCTTCTCTTTTTGCGGCAGCCGCTTGGGCCAGTCTAAGTATTCGCTCCCTCTGCATTGGAGGCACGCGAAGCCCACGTTCGCCCGTGTCGATAAGCCTGGAAATGCCGCTACCAGGTTCTACTCCAATTACTGTCAGGAGTCGTCCTCGCCAATTTTGGACTCTAAATTCAATAAGTTCGACGATTCGTTCCGAGGTGCCAGGGGGCTGATCTGGCGGATAGGCGGCATACACACCCCATATATCGCTGATCTCGTTTTTAATACGATGAGCGAGTAGTTCCCTGGCCTTATCGTCAAAAACAGCTTCGTCAGCTTCAACCAAATGGCCTTCCCAGCCAAGCGCATTCCGATGCGGTTCGCCCACTGCTGTTATTTGGCGAAAAACCGTATCAAAGTCAGACATGCGAAGATAAGGGCGACCAGGAGATGACATATTGAAATTATGCCACATTATTGTCGTATTACAAGTATTCTCACTGAACAGCGGTATAATGATCATATGAGGCGCTTCCTGCAGCTTTTTGGGACGATCATGTATTACTGCGCGTGGCCAGCGTTTTGGGTGTATTACAAAGTGGGGCGCGGGCGGACGCGCGTAGTGTTGATTTATGACGACAAGGTGCTGGTGATGAAGCAGTGGATTGGCCCAGGTCGCTGGCAATTGCCCGGCGGCGGGTTACATAAGGGCGAGTCAATGGCTGGCGGCGCAGCGCGCGAGGTACTGGAAGAGACGAGCTTGAGTTTGGACCCGCGCCAATTGCAGCGCATCGGCCGCGGAACGTACCGCAAGCACGGCCATTCATTCGATTACCACGTGTTCGTAACACGGGTTGGCTGCAACAGAGTTCGCGCCCAGCGGCTCGAGATAGCAGAACTTAAGTGGGTCCGCCCCGGCGAATTGCGCCGTGGCAACGCGACGCCCGACACGCTTCGGGCGATTCAAATGGTCCAGCAAAAAACTACCCTGCTACAATAAAAAAGATACTCATGCGTATTACGTTGCCTCGTCTCAAAAAGCGATACAAGCTTCGCCAGAACCGCAAAGTGCACGCCATTAAACGCGCGGCGCGCCGTCCGTTCGTGGCGGTGCCGTTTGTAACGATTTCGGTTTTATTGCTTTTGAGTGTTGTCGCCATCATGTTGTTCAGCGGCGGCAAACCGGCACTCAAGCCGGCCGGCGTCAACACGGTCATTGTGACCGACGACGGCAAGGAGCGGACCGCAGTGCCAACCAAGGAAAAAACGGTGGGCGGGTTACTGAAACGGCTCGGCATTGCGCTGAACGAGGGCGACGTGGTCGAGCCCAGCCTGGATACCGAAATTGTGAGCGATGAGTTTCGCGTTAACATTTACCGCGCCCTGCCGGTGACTATTGTCGATGGCAGCCGCAAGCTGTTCACGTTTTCGGCGGCCGCCACGCCGCGCAGCATCGTCAAGCAGGCGGGGATTGAGGTGTATCCGGAGGACGAGCTGTTGATGTTGCCAACCGAGAACTTCTTGATCGAGGGCTCCATCGGCCCCCGCATCGTCATCGAGCGCGCCACGCCAGTCAACATCAATCTGTACGGCACACAGGTGATGATGCGCACGCGCGCCAAAACCGTTGGCGACCTGCTCAAGGAGCGCAACATCAAGATGGGGCCGGACGACTCCATCCAGCCGGCGGTGGAGACGCTGCTCACGCCCAATATCGAGATTTTCCTCTTGCGCCGGGGCACGGAGATCACGACCGTCGAAGAAGAAATCCCCATGCCGGTCGAGAAGATTTACGACAACAACCTGAGCGTCGGCACCCGCGCCGTGCGCCAACAGGGGTCGGCGGGCAAGCGCGCGG
>CALKHY010000091.1 GCA_937988795.1 uncultured Candidatus Saccharibacteria bacterium | reverse complement strand
CACGACGCTCTTCCGATCTTGGAATACAGTAGGATTAGGCGCCCTTTCGCCCACACGCTGATGGTGACTCATTTGACATATCTACTTTATTATAACATAAATGATGCAGATTCGCAATTTTAACTCCTAAATTCACTCCAGGTATAATAAGTTTAATGGAAATAATATTACTGGTTATCCAAGTATGTCTGCTCGTGGGGTTCGCAGCAGTTTGTTCGGGGTTGAATGTATCATTTATGTCACTCAACATTGCTGACTTGAAGCGCAAGGCCAAGCTCGGCAATTTTTATGCGCAGACACTTCTGCCGCTGAGGCGTAATGCGCATCTAACACTGGCCGCAATTTTGCTCGCCAACGTGGCAGCTGCTTCGGCGACCCCGCTGGTGCTGGACACGCGCATTAACGGCGTGGTAGCGGGCGCCGTTAGTACGCTGCTGCTGGTAACGTTCGCCGAGATCATGCCGCAGGCACTCTTTGTGCGTAAAGCACTCACCTACTGCGGCCGGTTGGCGTGGCTACTCCGCCTCATGATTTTCGCAACCTACCCTATCGCCAAGCCTTTGCAGCTATTACTCGATAAACTGTTCGGCCGCGAAAAGCCGGAGCTGCATACGCGCCACGAGCTAGGGCTGCTCATCTCGGAGCATTTGCATGTCAAGGGCAGCGAGCTGGACGAAGACGAAGTTGAGATTATCAAAGGCGCGCTGCAACTGAGCGAAAAGCGCGTGCGCAGCATCATGACGCCGATCCGGCAGGTCTACTGGTTGTCATGGGACGATGTAATCGACAGCCGCAGACTCAACGACATTAAGTCGCACGGCTGGAGCCGCATACCCGTCTTTAACAAACAGCGTACCAGATGTTACGGCATTCTACACGTCAAAGACCTGCTGGATATCGACTTTAACGGCGGTATCAGGGTGCAGGATCTGCCGTTTTACCCTACCGAAATCGTCGGCAGTATGATGGCGCTGGACACGTTGTTCAGGCGGTTTATCAGCGGCGGCGTGCACCTGATTCCAGTCGAAAAAGACGACCGCATTGTCGGCATTGTTACTATTGAAGACCTGCTTGAAGAAATCGTTGGCCACGAAATCGAGGACGAAACAGACAGACGACGGCGCAAGACGCCCGTGCGCAAAAAGAAGTAGGTGTATATAACGGTATGCTAGACGTATGAAACCACTGGCAGAGAGGATGAGGCCGGAGACGCTCGATGAAGTCGTGGGGCAAAAACACCTCGTGGAGCGAGGCAAGATTATCCGGCAAATTATTGAGTGCAAACAACCAACGAGTTTGATTTTGTGGGGGCCGCCGGGCAGCGGCAAGACGACGCTGGCGCGGATTATTGCGCGCGAAACCGGTGCGGATTTTATTGAGCTGAGCGCCGTGACTGGAAAGAAAGACGACGTACGCCGGATTGTCGAACATGCCCAAGCCAACCGCCGGCTCGGCATGCAGACGATTCTATTCGTCGACGAAATCCATCGCTTTAACAAAGCCCAACAGGATGCATTTTTGCCCTACGTGGAAGATGGCACGATTGTCTTGATTGGCGCAACGACCGAAAACCCCAGCTTCGAAGTCATCACGCCCCTGCTCTCGCGCTCGCGCGTGCTGGTGCTCGAACCGCTCAGCAAGGAAGAGATTATTACTATCATTAAACGTGCCGCCAAAGCTGAAAAACTGACGAAAAAAATTTTACCTGACAAAAGTATTGACTTACTCGCCGAAATTTCCGGCGGCGATGCGCGCGTGGCGCTCGGTAATCTGGAACTCGCCCGGCAGCTGACCGACGGCGTGATCACGCCGGAAATCGTCAAAACCGCAGCACAGAAACGTGTGCCCGGCTACGACAAAGCTGGCGAGCAGCACTACAACATCATCAGCGCGTTCATCAAAAGTTTGCGCGGCGGTGATGCCACGGCTGCGCTGTACTACATGGCACGTATGCTGCAGGCCGGCGAAGACCCCAAGTTCATTGCCCGCCGCATGATCATTTTCGCAAGCGAAGACATCGGGCTGGCCGCACCGGCCGCACTCAACCAGGCGGTTTCGACTTTCCTGGCGGTCGAACGTATCGGCATGCCGGAGTGCGAATACAACCTCTACCAATGCGCCATCGTGCTGGCCAAAGCGCCCAAATCGCGCGAGGTCGCGAACGCCATGTACGCCGCCAAGCAGGCCGCGCGCAACTACCCAGACTTACCCGTACCACTACACCTGCGCAACGCGCCAACCAAACTTATGAAAGACCTCGGCTACCAGGCAGGCACCAAATGGGAAGCCGGCTTCAAACACCCCAAAGGCTTCCTGCCGCCCGAAATCGCCAACCTCAATTTCTTTAGCTAAATCAAAACGAGGGGCACATCTGCCCCTCGTCCCTGTTTGCCCGACAAGCTGCTATTTGAGCAACGGCGCGATTTTCTCGCGAATCTGCGCTTCGAGGTCTTCGATTGAGCCGTTGTTGTCGATTTTTACGTCAGCGTTCTCGATGATGTACCGGATACCCAAATCCTCATGCTTCTTGGACACGCCCTCGTTTTCGAGCTCTTCCTGCTTCAAGAATTCTTCGTAGTTGGCAAGCGTGTCACGGGACTTGCGAAGGCGCGCGTACCGCTTCTCGATGTCGGCGTCCACGCCCACAATAATACCGCCGGCCTTGCGGAAAATATCGGCTTCGGCCATTGTACGCAGGCCGTGGATGATCACCAACCGCACGTTCTGGACCTGACCCTCAAGTAGACACAACTCGATAATGGACGATGGCGACAGGTGCTTGCGCATAAATGTCGCCACATTGTACGCCTGGTCGTGCGTTGGGCGAACATGCGCCGGCAGGTGGTATACCTGACGAGCTATGGCGCGCACCATATCTCCTGTACCTATACTGATGGAACCAAACATCTCGCCCATCAGCATTGCAACTGTATCTTTACCAGAACCAGCCGTTCCGGCTATACCTATGTACTGAATGTCGTCGCTCATTGCCACATTGTATCATCACCTTCCTGTTAGGCAACTACATAAATAGGGCCATCCTCTGTGACATACAGCAGCATTCAAACAATAGTTCGAGACAGCGCTTCGCGCGAATTGCACAAACGAAAAAACAATAACAATAATTAAATCAACAAGAAAGCGCACCTCTGAGCATTATTGATTACAACTATTATTGCAATTGCACCGAAGCGAGAGTAATGTTTTTTAAGTCAATGTTCCGAAGTTAAATCGTATGCTTGCTTTGCGTGCGATTTTATTTTCGGGTAACCATAAACATCATATGGAACCTATTGGATACATTGCCTCGGGCATTTTTATTTTCGGTTACATTTTAATCGCGTTCGAGCAGAAGCTGAGCTCGCACCGTTCTGCAATCGCACTGCTCCTTGGTACTGCCCTTTGGTTTATCGTAGCCCTCTACTTCGCCCACGCACCCGAAAAGCTCAAGCATGCAGTAGAGACAACCGGCGCCGAATTGTTCGGCGTCGTTGCTTTTTGTTTGGCGGCCATGGCCTTGGTCGAAATTCTCTCCCACTACGGTTTCTTCGACATGATTAAGGCCCAGCTCGTGCGCATTAAAGTTGGTCCGCGCAAGCAATTTGCCATTATGATGTTCATTCTGTTCTGGATTTCATCATTCCTCTCGAACATCGCCATGACAGTGGCGATGATTCATATTGCGAGAAAATTCTTTAAAGGCCACAACCTCATGGTTGCGGCCTGCGCTATTGTGGTGCTGGCAAACGCCGGCGGTGCGTGGTCGCCGATTGGTGATGTCTCGACAGTGTTGCTTTGGTTGAACGATAAGTTTACGGTATGGGAAGTCGTTTCAAACGCACTTGTTCCTACCATGGCGCTCGGCCTCATTACCTGCGGGCTGCTGTATAAGAAGATGAATGACGAAGACTTCATTGAGGACATTACCGGCACTAACCGCACCAGGTTCTCGCTGAGCGAACGCGCCATTGTCGGCACCGCCATCGCCAGCTTCTTCCTGCCGCTTGGCATGAACGCTATCGGCCTGCCGCCGTACTTCGGCCTGCTGTTCGGACTGGGCCTTACCTGGGCGATGATTGAGTTTGCTAAAGTCGGCAGTCGCACGCCGCACCAAACCCATTTGACTGCTGACGTCGAACACTTGGTACAAACCATTGACACCGCATCGATTAAGTTCCTTATCGGCGTATTGCTCGCCGCTTCGGCCTTGACCGCACTTGGCGTATCAGATTTCTTTGCAAGCCTATTCGGTGAGCAACCCAGCGACAGCCACCTCATCCTGGCGGGCATTGGCGCTGGCCTGCTTTCGGCATTCGGTGTCGAGAACACCGCAGTCGTAGCTATGACCATCGATACACTGCCGACCGCTGACCCGCGCATCTGGTCGCTAGTGGCTCTAACTGTTGGCACAGGCGCTTCGGCCGTTATGACCGGCAGCTCCGCGGGTATCATCGCTGCTGGCATGGTCAAGAGCATGACATTCTACAAGTACTACAAGATTGTGACCTGGCCGATGCTGCTCGGCTTCGCTGCTGCCATCCTAGTGTGGCTATTCCAGTACTGGCTGATTTAGCCTAGATTGCGAAACGGATCAAAAATTTTGTCAATTTTTTGAGACAAAAATCACTTATCCTGCAAGCGCAGTTCTGTTATTGTCGAGGTGTGGAGGACAGCCAGATGGAGCGAGAAGAACTACGCAAAACACCAACCAACGGAACGCTGGCAGTGCTGCAAACTGTTGCGCTTGCCGTCCTGATGATTGCCGCGATTAGCATTTTTCTCGCTGCCGCCATCACGACAATTGTCCGGTAGCATTACCACCGCTGAGATCAGTCGATAAACACATGGAACAGCCGGGGCCGCATGTTTTCGTTAACAGAGGTGAGCTTACTATTTTGTTGTTAAATTTACCTTAAATTCTTGCATCTTCCGTTAAATAGGCGTATCATCAGAAACATCAATTGTTAAGTCCTCCTGAAGTTAAAATCTCATGGAAGCATTAGCTTGGCTTGGCGCCGGTCTCTTTATTTTCGGCTATCTGCTCATCACGCTTGAGCAGAAGATTGGCACACACAAGTCTGCTATTGCACTCATTGTGGGCGCTGCGTTGTGGCTGATCGCCGCAATGCAGCTTGGAGGAGATCACGTCTCGGAGTCCATCGCACATACAGGCTCCGAGATTTTTAATATTGTAGCCTTCCTGCTGGCCGCTATGGCGCTTATCGAAATCCTAGTACACTACCGTTTGTTTGACCTTATGCGCGCCAAGCTTATCCGAATGAAGATTGGCGACCGCCAACAATTCCTGATTATTATGGCGCTCACTTTCTTCTTTTCGGCCATGTTGGACAACATAGCCATAACCATAGCGATGCTGCAAATTGCGCGTCGCTTTTTTGTTGGCAGGAATCTGGTTATTGCCGCGGCTGGCATCGTGGTGGCGGCCAACGCCGGCGGCGCATGGTCACCAATTGGCGATGTAACGACCATTCTGTTGTGGCTGGCCGAGAAGTTCACGGCGTTTGAGGTTATCAAATACGCGTTCTTCCCGTCACTCACCTTGGCTGTTGTAGCTATCGCGCTGATGTACCCCAAACTCAACGACACCGATTTTGTGAAGCGCGAAGAGGGCGATGCCGTTTTGCTCAGCCCCAGCGAAAAGCTTGTCGTCGGTTCGGCGCTCGGCAGCTTCTCCCTGCCGCTTGTGATGAGCTTCTTTGGCCTGCCGCCGTACGTGGGCTTGCTGCTCGGCCTGGGTATCACTTGGGGTGTTATCGAGCTTGCCCGGCAACATAACGGCCGAAACATCGAGACACACATGTCGGTAAACATCGAGAAGCTTATTCAAACAGTGGACATCGCATCGATCAAATACATCATCGGTATTCTGTTGGGAGTTGGCGCGCTTTCCGCGCTTGGCGTGCTACTTTGGCTGTCGCAAACTGTCGTTGGGTCGGACGCCAGCAGTAATTACCTCATTGCCATTAACATGGGACTTGGGGTGATTTCAAGCATCGTTGACAACGCTTCGCTCGTCGCCATTGCCATTAAGACGCTGCCGATGGAAGACCCGCAGCTCTGGTCACTGACCGCCGTAGCAGCCGGCAACGGCGGCTCGCTGATGGTCATCGCCAGCGCCGCAGGCGTGGTTGCAATGGGCGCACTGAAGCAGTTGACCATCGGCGCGTATTTCAGGCTGGCTTTCCTGCCAGTGCTCTGCGGTGTGGTTGCCGCTTACGGTGTTTGGCTCATCCAATATAAATTTATCTTCTAGATAAAAATCACATACGCTGTCAGATTTATTACGGCATACTCTAGGTCATGGAGGATGACGTGGAGCAAGAACAGCAAATCAGTCCAGATGGCCGGTTGCCGGTCGTTCGTTACTACGGGCTGCTGATTCTCATCGCCTGCGCGTTTGGGCTACTGATTGCTTCGCTCATACTATCTCTTTTCAATATGTACTGATTTTTACATGGTATTCGGCCCCGAATATTACTGACACACACTTTTGATGGGCGTATACTTTTAAGTACCTATGACAAAACAGATTGTTAGTGCGGCTATTTTGTTAGTTTTAGTTGTGTTAACTGCCGCTGCGCTGGTATGGATAGACAACGGCAAAACCAGCGCCGGCCATTCTGCAAAAGAGGCGCGCCATGCAGCTAACAAGTGACGCGTTTGAGAACGGAGGCGCCCTGCCGGTTGACTATACTTGCAGGGGACGTGGCGTCAATCCGCCGCTTACCATCAGTGACGTTCCCGAAGG
>CALKHY010000090.1 GCA_937988795.1 uncultured Candidatus Saccharibacteria bacterium | reverse complement strand
CGCCAATATAGATGTAGACCTTGCCGTCATTGCTCCCGCTTTGGTTGATGCCTAGCTCGTACCCTCTACTGCCCGTCCGTTTGCTTAGCAGGTACTGGAAGTCGTCCGGGTTGCTGCCTACGTGGCTGGTCTTGAACCAGGCGGTAATGGTAAAGTCGCCAGTGCCGACATTGTTGACGTTGCCGAATGTCACGTAGTCGTCGCCGTCAAAGTTGAGGCTAAAGGGGTTTTGGTCGGCTGGGATCGCCGGCGGCGTATCTTCGTCTGGCGTTGCGCCAAAGGGTGTGCCGTTGTTCCCTGCTCCGGATGAGTCGAGGACTGGATCATTGGTTTCGCTTTCGTCCAGCTTCCAGTAGCCCATCAGGCCGTTGTTGATGTTGGCGCCGACGCCTACTTCGAGGTCGGCGTCTAATGTTGTGGCAGCAACGGATGTGGCCGGCTGTTCGCCGCTGCCCAGGCGGGCTGCTGCGCTGGAATCAAGTGCGCGGTTGTAGACGCGCACGTCATCGATCAGGCCGTTAAATTGCTGAGCATCGCTAAAGCCGCCGATGGTTAGCGGCGCGTCGTTGGCTGCGGGAGCGTTCGCAGGGGCTGTCGCGACTTCAGTACCGTTGACGTAGAGGTACATGTCCCACCCGTCGTACACGCCAGCGATGTGCGTCCACTCGTTGGCCTGCAGGGCTGTCTCGCCGGCTACGGCGTTGGAATCGTCGCCGTCGTGTATTCGGAAGGCTGGTTTGCCGGTATTGTCGATGTACAGGGCATAAGCGGCCGGTGTGTCGTTTTCGTCGCTCTTGGCAACGATTTGCATTTGCTGATCCAGGCTTGCGGGCTTGACCCAGGCCGAAATTGTGAACGGGCCGGTGATGTCGAGATGCGGCGCGTCGGGCACACTGACGTAATCGTCACCGTCCAGGCTAAGGCTGCGGGAATTAGCGAATTTTATGTTGCTCGCAGTGTCGGCGCTGGCGGCAGGGTTGCCGTTTGCAGTGCCGGTGCGCCCGTAGCCGGAGGCGTCGGCGAGCCCGCTGGCCGGCGTGGCGTCGTCGAGCTTCCAGTAACCCACCAGCCCGTCGTTCAGGATTAGGTTGTTGTAGGAATTGCCTAGCGCCAGGCCGACTGCATTACCGGTGTGGACGTACATGACGGTGCCGCGGCTGACATCCAACTCCGACACCGTCTCGGTGTTTTTGGAGATGATAGTGCCGACGACGGTGGTGCCGCCTTCGGTAGTTGTCAGATCAAAGCCGTTTAAGTGCAGTATGCCGCCTGCCGAAACGGTGACTTTGGCGGCGGTCGCGTTCTGCGTAAGAATGGGATAGTTGGCGGTTTGCGGAATGACGACGTTAGTGTAAGCGTCCGGCACGCCGCCGGTGTCCCAGTTGTCGGCGGTAAACCAATCAGTTGAACTGCCGCCTGTCCAGGTGGCGGTGACGTGTTCGGCGTCGCTTAGGTCTTCGATCTCTCCCTCGGTCAGAACCCGGTCGTACACGCGTACGTCGTCCAACTTGCCGCCCAGGAATGCGGAGAATGAGCCCTCGCTGTCCTTCCTGGCGCCGATGCTGACGGCTGTGTTTCCGGCCAGGCTCATGCCGCCGGCGGTATTTGAGTTGTCCAGGTTGCCGTTGATATACAGTTTTTTCTCGCCGTCGGTAGCGGTGGCGGCGATGTGGTACCAGGTGTTAGCTAGCAGCGCAGTGTTGGATACGAGATTATCCGTGCTTTCGCCGTCATCAGTAACAAAGTTAATGTTTCCGTCGCTGTCGAGACTTAGCAGCCACTGTTGCTCTACCTCGTCTTGCCATTTGGAGATGATGGTTTGGTCTGATTCACCGATGCTGTCAAACTTTACCCACGCAGAGATCGTGATGGCATCGGTATTGTCGAATGCGCCGTCGTTGGCAACGGTGAAGTATTGGGATGTGCCGTTGAGACTAATGCTCCGCGGGTCGTCGAAGGCGTTGCCCATGCCTGGCGGAATGTCGTTGTCTGGGGCGGGGTCGTCGACCGGCGCAGCATCGTTGCCGTGGCCGCTGCTGTCTACGGCCGTGGCGCCGGCGTTCTCTTCATCGAACTTCCAGTAGCCTATCAGGTTGCCTTGTGCTGTGATGGATGCCGAGGGAATGAGCTGAAAAACCAATAGTCCGGCCGCTGCAACAGCGCCCACCTTCAGCTTGTTTTGAGCAAGCCACTGGCCAATTGAGCTTAGTTGTATTCCCCCGATTGTCACCGCTTCTTCCAGGCCTTTTTGTGAAGCACGTAAAAGCTATAGCAGTATTGTAGCGTTTTTTAACACTTACATCAATTTTGACAGAGTCTTACTCTATTGCCCTTTTTGCTAGTGCTATACTAAAAGGGTATGAAAGTTGGGGGAAAAGTTTTTGTGGTAACCGGCGGTGGCGGCGGCATCGGCGGTGAGCTGGTACTAGAGCTGCTGCGCCGCGGCGCAAAAGTTGCCGCAGTTGATTTGCGCGAGGAGGGTTTGCAAGAAATTGCCAAACGGGCTGGCGACAAGGCTGGCTCGCTCTCGACACATGCGCTAAACATTACCGACAGAGAGGGGCTTGTGTCGCTGCCGGATAAGGTGATCGAGGCCCACGACAGCGTGGACGGTCTTATCAACTGTGCCGGCATCATCCAACCGTTTGTGCGAGTTAACGACCTTGATTATGATGCCATCGAGCGCGTGATGAACGTCAACTTTTACGGCACGCTGTACATGACCAAAACATTCCTGCCTTTCTTGCTCAACCGGCCGGAGGCGCACATCGTGAATGTATCAAGCATGGGCGGCTTTTTGCCGGTGCCCGGCCAGGGTGTGTACGGCGCATCAAAGGCTGCCGTTAAGCTGCTGACCGAAGCGCTCTACGCTGAGCTTTTGGATACGCGAGTGCGCGTGAGTGTCGTCTTCCCTGGTGCCACAGCGACCGATATTGCAAAGAACTCAAACGTCAAGACGCCGAATATAGAAAAGGCCGATACAACCAAAATGCAGGCCCGCACCCTGCCCGCCGACAAGGCGGCAAAGATAATCGTCCGAGGTATCGAACGCAACAAACCGCAAATCTTCACCGGCAGCGACTCCAAGCTCATGAACCGCCTCTACCGCCTAAACCCCGTCTTCGCCACCAAATTCATCGCCAAACAGATGAAATCGCTGTTATATGCTGGTGAAAAGCAAGTCTAAGATTTGCCGTTTAGATATTTGCCGGCAACGCTCAGTGCAAACGACGTCAGGATAACAAAAACAGAGGTCATAAAGAGCTTGGTTATCAATAGCTCAAGGCCAGTGCTGTTTTCGTCTGGGTCTATTCCTGTCAGGACCATAATTATACCCGAAACACCAAAGGTGACTGAGGCGAAAATAAATACCCGTGTAGCTACCTTTTGCATACCTCTAGATAGCATTACTAGAAAACTGTTCTTTTGGGTCCAAATAACGGGTATAGAGCCAATAAGCTCCAGTTAGTCTCGGGCTATGCTACGGTTTTGGTTTTCGGTTTTGTTCGTATTGCTCGATCATCTCTACAATGTCCTTAGTGGACACAGGTGTCGGCTCTTGGCCAGTAAGGCCTTCGATACGAACTTTCTTTTCTAGTGTGCGGCGTATGATTTCGGCGATATCTGCTCCGCTATAGCCTTCAGTTAGGGAGGACAAAAATTCTGGGTCTACATCATTTTCAAAGAGTGGACGCTCGGCAATGCTGTTGGCTTTGCTCATGTGGATCTCAAATATTTGGCGACGGGCGACGTCGTTCGGTAGTTCAACAGCGATAATCCTGTCCATACGGCCTGGGCGTCGCATGGCCGGGTCTATCGCATCGGGGCGGTTAGTTGAACCTACGACCAGTACGTTGTCGCTGGAGTTTATGCCGTCCATATATTGCAAATAACGCTTACAACGCGTTGGGTCACTTCGTGCCCGCCATCACGGTTTGGTACTATGGAGTCCATTTCGTCGAGGTACACAATTGCTCTTGGCTGAGCGGCGGCCGCGCCCTACTACCAATTTTGTGTCATTTGGTGCGTCGATTATTAGATTGCCGCCTCGTTCATCGATGGGTTTGCCTGCAGCATCTCCTTGTTGGCGAAGAGTTTCCGAAAGAACACGAAAAACTTTAATAGCAGTATCTCGGTCTTCATAAGCAACCGTTCCATATAATGCAAAACGACCAACCTTGCTACTCAGAGGTATATTTACTGAGTCTACAGGATTTCGTAGTAATGTATAGGCTATGTCACCCTCAGCGCCTTCCTCGGCGGCGATGAAGATTTCGTCACTCTGTTCATTAACAAACTGTATCGGTGATGGTACGGGTCCTTCACTAGCTCCATTTGGATTTAAAGATAGGTCTGGCGCTGCCCCTTTGTCGTCTGCAGAGGCGCTTGGCTGCAAGATGGACGTGATTCGCTAGTCCCCGAACGTCGTCTAAACATTATTTATATAATGATATATTTTTTATCACAAATCAAGTATTGCTCTGGGCGAATTCAGGGCCTAACTAAATAAGCCGGTGCAGTTATATCGTACGAGGAGCCGCTTTGTACGACAGTGCCTAGCTCTCCAAGAATTCCTTTAACGCGATGGCGTGGTTGTGCTGGGGATCGGCTGCGCCGAAAATCAAGGTTACTGTTTGTTCTTTTTTGATGATTTGCTTGAGCTGGTCGACTGCCGGGTTGTTGGCCAGCTCCTGGTGGTAGCGGTGTTTAAATTCTTCCCATTTGGCAGGGTCGTGTCCAAACCACGTGCGCAGCTCGCTACTGGGTGCCACTTCTTTTAGCCCACAGGTCGGCTTGGAGTGTGTCTTTGCTAACACCTCGCGGCCAGAGCCGGTCTATCAGAATCCGATAGCCGTCCTCGGCGCTTGGTTCATCGTAAGCTCGTTTGAGGCGTAACATAATTGCGTCCTTTTCTATGCAAAATTACTTTGTTTCCTGATTTACTTACGACGATAGTGCTTTTACTGTTTTTCTTATAAGTGCTGTAGGTAACGGCTTATCTAAATCGAACCACAAAGTGCCCTGGCCGTGTATGTATGGCGCCAACTCTTTGCGTAATTCATCGTCTTTTGGAATAGGATACATAGCTACGTGATCTTGCCAGGCGCCAATGAACACGATTGCACGCTTTTTGATATCTGGCTTGTAGCCAACAATGCCATAACTCATTACCTCATGTGCCTTTGGAATTTCTGCACGAACAATCTTACGCAACTCATCAAAGTGTGTACGCGCAGCCTCCGGTATGGACGCGATGTATTCCTCGACACTCTGTGGTGCATCGTTTTTTTCTGTAGCGATTTTGTATGACGAGCGGAGCATGGACTCAAGAGTCTCTAAATTAATGTCGGTCAGCTTATTGACGTATAAGCAAGAGCGACTGATCTTGTACTTACCGAGGTTACGCAGTTCTTCTCCGTAGCGATCAAACCCTTCAGTGAAGTAGATTGTGAGAGCTGCTTTTCTGGGGCTAAAACCCAAGATTCCTATCTCGCCCTCGCGACCTGCTTCGGTTTTGTACTGCCTCGTACCAAACCCAATGATGCTTGGCCCCCACATAACGGGCTTTTCGCCAGAGATATCCTGCATCATCTTAATGAGTATGCGCGCTTCTTCTTGGCGTTGTTCGCTCACGCTCTGCAAGAAATCATCGACGCGCACATTTGTAGGTTTTGTTTTCGCTCATATACTAATACTAAATTATCTGCCGTTGCCCGCATAGCGTCGGCAATTACGACTCCCCTGCCCACTCCATAGAACAGGTTGTCAATTGGCGTAAATACTCAAAGTAGAACAGTTCTTTAGATGTATGAATTTAGATCCCAGTAACCAGTAATATATTGCGTACTAAAATGTTTTTTCTAGAGAGCGGTTCTCTTGACCAAAATGCTTGTAGGGTTACGTAGAGTATGTTTGCCTTCTTTGTTCGGACTAATAAGATATGAGTATTAACTAATCCTTAAGAAACTCACTTAGCTGGGTCCCCATTTTTCCCAATGCTTCTACAGCTGTAGCCCGAAGTCTCATCCGTTGCTCGTCTATTCTATGCTGCAAATCACTGGGATCAATCGTGCAACCAGGTTCTGTGTGTGTTGTG
>CALKHY010000089.1 GCA_937988795.1 uncultured Candidatus Saccharibacteria bacterium | reverse complement strand
GAGTTCAGACGTGTGCTCTTCCGATCTCTTGAGGCAAGCGGCCGTCGGGCAGAAATTGAACAAAAATATGGCCGCTGCTTCAGTTTGAACACTCAGATTGGCGATCTGTTGGCCGGCAATCCCGAACCCGGTCAGATCAATGGCATCATAAAAGGTGATTTCTCTGGTGCTATGGAAAAATTGCCAGCCATCATACGTGACAGCAATGGCAATGTTGACCCCAACATGGGTATCTGCGCCCCCAACAACCTTGGCGACTCCGGCCCGGACAACGACGGCCAACTAACGTTCAAGAGCGAGGAAGCGAAGCTGGTCTTCCGCTACCGTTTATCGTTAGCTAACCACTGCGCTGTAAACGAACTGCTTGCCATCCAGGAGTTGACCGATGTGCCCGGGTGCGGCGGCAACAGCGCGAGGACCACCGGCAGCGGAGGAATAATAACCCCGGAAGGCTACACTTTCCCAATGGACCCGACACTGCCATTCACCCAGTTGCCTTGCACCGACCCCGACGGCAGTTGTCACCACGACAACAGCGGCGCATTCGATTTAATGTTCAACGGTGTGGAAGGACAGCCAGTGTTCGCCATCTCTGACGGTGAAGTGCTGTACAGCACCCACTGGGAAGGTAGTTGTTACTCAATTCAGTTCAGAAGTGATGTAGACGGCCTGAACTACTGGTATGGTCACATAACGAGACCTGTTGCTCCTGGCAAAGTAAAGGCCGGGGACGTGATAGCCTACGTCGACACGCATAAAGACCAAGGAGGCGACAATGAGTGTAGAAATGAGGGGGGCGAGGCCACCTCGGATACATCCCACCTGCACATCGACCGTGCGCGGGCGCCGGGCCTCACTGCTGGCATAATAGAAAACCGGGATCCCTGCTTTGTGCCATTCCTGAACAACCTGTGGGCTGTTTCTAATGGAAAACCGGCAATATACACAAGATCAGGGTGTTAATATGAAATACCTGGCAAAAATAACGTTCGCACTGCTCGCGGTAGCCACAACCATCAGTTGGGCAACACAAAACACTTCGGCACTGACCCAGCTGGAGCTGCAGGGCATCCTTGGCGGCTGGCAGCACTTCGACCCGACCGAAAGCCTGCCGTGCGGCCCGGGGTCATCGTGCGCCTGTACGGCTGCCGGCACCACACTGGTCGGCGAGGACAACGCCGAAAAAATCTGGAATTTCCTGAGGGGGCAGGGCTTGTCACCCACACAAACGGCGGGCGTTATGGGCAATCTGCAAGCTGAATCAGGTCCTAATTTCGACCCCCACAACGTTGAGGATACTGCCAACGAAAACGGTATTCCCGACGGCCCAGAAATACCCATTGACGCCAGAGGAAATGACGGTACGCCGTTTAAAGGTAACTATGGGTATGGTATCGCCCAATGGACCAGTGCTGGACGACAAGAGGACCTTATAGAATTCGCAAGGTCAAAGGGTGGCTCTACCGGCGACCTGGCAATACAGCTTGAATTCTTGGTTTATGAAGCCAAAAAACGGGGCGACTGGGACAAGTTACTGCAGACCACCACCGCAGCAGAGGCGGCAACTTCATGGCACAACAACTACGAGATCTCTGCAGATCCCACGCCGACAAACCGCATCAACCTGGCCAACGATATACTGGCAAGGTTTGGCGGCGACCTAGCCGGCACACCAGTAGGATCGGTAGGCGGCGGACATACAGCCTGCAGCTCCGGCGATATTGTCGGCAATTTTGCCTTCCCCCTGGGGCGCGCACATTACAACCAAGACCCCGACAACTATCTCAAACCTCACCATGACTACCCATCGGCCGACATTGCAGCACCAACCGGCACGGCTGTATACGCAGTTGCTGGTGGCAAGATAATCAGCGCACCAACCGGCGGAGACTGCGGACTGGGGGTTGAAATAGATGTCGGCAACGGCATTATTATGACCTACTGTCACGGTGTCGACGGCGGGTCCGTTCCGGGAGCAAAACAGGGCAACACCGTCGCAGCCGGACAACTTATCATGCATGTTGGAAGCACAGGCGAATCAACCGGCCCGCATCTTCACTTGCAAATAAAGGTAAACGGCGAACTTCGCTGTCCACAACCACTGCTCGAAGGTATCGCTAACGGCAATCCGCCCAGCATAGAATCGCTGCCAAACAGCGGTTGTTCATACTAAAAGGAGGAACGACATGGATCCCTTTGCCCTGGAAGAACAACGACTCGCGAAACGACGGCGCATATTTGTCCTTGTTATTGTCGAGATAGGAAGAGCGTC
>CALKHY010000088.1 GCA_937988795.1 uncultured Candidatus Saccharibacteria bacterium | reverse complement strand
CGACCACCGAGATCTACCCTCTTTCCCTACACGACGCTCTTCCGATCTCCGTATTCCAGGGCCTCAACGAAGTCGATGTCGAGCATCATAGCCTCGTCGTCGCCGGCGTCGCGCATGGCCTGCTGCTCTTTGAAGCGGTTGAGCTGATCAATGGGATCGTTCAGCTCGCTATACGCCTTACACAGCTCACTGCCGCCCAGCAGTAAGTTGAATTGCTCGGACAGCTCCGGCCGACCTGCCTGCGTTTTTGCCAGCGGCTGCAGGAAGGTCGGAATGTCTACCAGGAACGTCGGGCCGGCAATTGTAGTGCGCACTTTCTTCCAAAGCTTGTCGATGCCGCGGGAACGGTTTTCGGCCTTCTCTACCTCCAGTTTGTGCTTGTTGAGCTGTTCCTTTACCTCGTCCAGCGTGCAGGTAAAGACATCCAGCCCGTAGTGCTCGCGCATGACCTCGACAAAGCTGATGCGCGGCCAGTGCTGGCCGTCCGGTCCGAGGTCGACCTTCATGCCATTGGCGAGCGTAAACTGCCGCTTGCCCCATGTTTTGTCGGCCACGTAGCGCACCATGCGCTCGGTGAGCTCCATGCCCTGCTCCCAGTCGGCGTAGGCCCAGTACCATTCCATGGCATTGTGCTCGGGCAGGTGTTCGTCGCTGTAGTTTTCGTTGCGGAAGCGCGGGCCGATATCGAAAACTTTTTCGTACCCGCCCACCAACAGGCGCTTGAGCGGTAATTCATGGCTGATGCGCAAGTAAAAATCCTGGTCAAGCGCGTCCATGTGTGTCACGAACGGGTTGGCGTCGGCACCGCCGGTGGTGTTTTCGAGTACCGGCGTGCTCATCTCTACAAACCCCTCATTCATCAAAAATTCGCGAGTTGCCTGCCAGAATGCGCTGCGGCGTAAGTAGCGTTGGTACACGTCCGGATTGACGTTAGTGTCAACGTATCGGCGGCGCATGCGCTCTTCTTTGTTTGTAAAGCCGTCCTGCAGGTTCGGCAGCGGCCGGAGTGATTTTGTGAGCAAGCGCAAACGGCGCACTTCTACCGATATTTCGCCGGTTTGTGTTTTAATGACTGGTCCGTGCGCTTCTACAAAATCGCCACTATCGAGCAGTGGTAGCTGCTCCATGCCGAGCTGACTGTCTTCTGGCTTCAGTCCTTCAACAACGCCGGTGCGGAAAAAAAGCTGTAGCGTGCCGGTCGCGTCCTTTATCACCACAAAGGCGATCTTGCCGAACTTGCGGATATGCGTAATGCGACCAACAACGCTGACGTCCTGACCATTCAACTCATCAAACCGATCAGTTATTTCGTGCAGCTTGTGGGTGCGCTCAGCTTTTGATGGGTATGGATTAACGCCAAGCTCTTTCAGCTCGGCCAGTTTGCGCAGCCGCTCGTCACGGTAATCCTTTAGTGTTGCCATGATTACCCTAAAGTATATCTGTAATTTAGCCAAAAATCCACCAGTACACTTGTGCGGCGACGAGCAGAACGATGCCGGCCACGAGCAACACAATGCCTGGAATTTGCAGCCACTCTACGGCCAGCATGCCTGCCCCGGCCAGACACAGCGCCAATCCGGCGCCAAGCAGGCTAAAGTACGGCTTGAGGCTTCTACGCATGCAAGCCCCTAGATAATCTCGACGATCTTATAGACGGCAGTCTCGACTGGGGTCTTGATTTCGACCTCGTCGCCCTCTTTCTTGCCCAGCAGGGCGCGGCCAATGGGCGACTCGTCCGAGATCTTGCCGTTCAGCGGGTCGGCCTCAACAGTGCCAACGACCTGGAATTCCTTGGTTTTGCCATCTTCGGTCTTCAGGCGGACAGTAGAGCCCAAGACGACCTTGCCGTTACTCTTAGGGTCTTTAATAACTGCAACGTTCTTAAGGATGTGTTCAATCTCACTAATCCGGCTTTCGTTGCGCTCCTGATCCTGGCGGGCTGCGGTGTATTCCATGTTCTCGCCTAGGTCACCAAACTCGCGAGCAGTCTTGATCCGCTCGGCAATAACTGCGCGCTGAGCAATGAGCTCCTCAAGCTCTGCCTGTAACTCCTCTACGCCTTGTTTGGTTAAGTGGAACAATTTGTTCATGTCTTTACTCCCTTTGTCGGTCTTTCGCTATGAACGGAAATTCATTATAGCAAAATCCCGATTTTCTGAAACCCATTTACATTAACGCAACTCAGGTGTTCTGGCTGATTTTTATTGCCTGCCAGCCTTGGACTTTTTGTCGGCGAACGCCCTTTGGCGAGTCGCGGTCCGACATGACAAGTCGGACGAGCCGGAAGCATATTGCGCTTCGCCATCATCTCAGTACGGTCGTCATATAGTACCAAATTGGACATTTGAGTCAAGATTATTTGTATACCTTTCTGCGGGCTATTTATAGTCGCCGCCGGTATCGAATGGCTGTAAGAATAATCACATTGCATGTCCCACCCCCTGCGTTAACAGTTTTACCAAAGCGTCCTCGCTATACATCTTGGCGTCTTGCTCGGTGCGCTTCTTGAGCTCGAATTGGCCGTTTGCAAGCGTTTTTTCGCTTACGACCAGGCGGTACGGTATGCCCAGGAGGTCGGCGTCGGCGAATTTTTCGCCGGCACGGGCGTCGGTGCGATCGTCATAAAGAACAGTTACGCCGGCAGTCTGAAGAGTCTCGTACAGTCGGTCGGCCGCTTGCCGCACCTCGTCGGATTCGCCAACGCTTGCGAGGTAAACACGGTACGGCGCGATCGCCTCGGGCCATACAATACCCCTCTCATCAGCCATTTTTTCGACAATAACACCCATTACGCGCGTAATGCCAATACCGTACGACGCCAGATAAATCGGCTGCTGGCGGCCGTTTTTGTCGGTGTAGTAAATGCCCATCTGCTCGGACTTTTCGGTGCCAAAGTTGAAGATATTGCCTACTTCAGCGCTCTTGACCGGTTTGAGTTGGCTTTTATCTACGCCGAGTTCTTTTGCCGCGTCTTCGAGTACCTCTTCGTTGACCGCAACTGTGCGGTCGTCATTAATGTACAACACGTCTTCGCCCGCGTCGCAGATGGTCTGGAATTCGTGGCTAAACTTCGTAAACGCGCCGCCGCTAGCAAAGGTAACGTACGTGGTGTCGCCGATACCCAGGCGCTCAAACACGCGCATGTAGGCCTGTTTGACCTTCTCGTAGTACGCTTCGAGATCTTCGGCGCTGGCGTGCATCGAGTACATATCTTTCATCAGGAACTCACGACCGCGCATAATGCCACTTTTGGCACGCAATTCGTTGCGCAGTTTGGTCTGGAACTGGTATACGCTCACCGGCAGGTCTTTGTAACTATGCACATATTGCTGGGCCATCTCCAGGATCGGCTCTTCGTGGCTCCAACCAAAACCGACTTCCGTGCCGTCCTGTAGGCTCGACTTGAACCATACGTCTACTGTTTCATTATCCCATCGGCCGGTCCGCTCCCACACCTCTTTCGGTTGCAAGCTGGTCATTATTAATTCCTGGCCGCCGATAGCATCCATTTCTTCGCGCACAATCTGTTTTATGTTTTCGAGTACGCGAATGCCGAGTGGCAGGTACGCATACACGCCCGCCATCTCTTTGTGCACATAACCGGCGCGAATGAGTAATTGGGCGTTCTTGACTTGTTCGTCCGCAGGAACGTTCTTCGTTGTCTTGGTCAATAATTGCGATACTTTCATCGTATGAGCTCCTTTTTCTAGTGGTGGTAAGATGGATAATCTGAATTCGGGTATAGAGAATATGCTTCACGGCCGTACGGCCGGAATAATCATCGGGAGGAGTTGGATGTTAGAACAATAGGCGCTCATTGCCCATAGTATACCATAGTTATGCCGCGGCTACGCCAGTGAGTAAAATCGTATACGCAATGGCGTTCTTTATGGCATGCACCGCCATCGGCGCCCACAGGGCCCCGGTCTTCTCCCGTAAATAACAGAGGATAACAGAGAGAATAAACGTGTCCACTCCCGCCACCCAGAGTAAACCCTCGCTGCTGGCAAATAAATGCGGTACAGCAAAGAGTAGACTCGTGATATATGCCGCCCAAGCAAACATCATCTTGGTGCGCAGGCCGCCAAAAAGGAAGCCGCGGAAGATGAGCTCCTCGACAACTGGCGGCAACAGGGCTAGGGCTATCAGCCCCATTACCTTCTCTGCCGTACTGAGCAAATTATCGAACCCGAGTTCCTGCTCCTGCTCCAGATTGATGCCTGTCAGCGGGCCGATAATCGACAACACAATAATCAAGAGGCCAAAGTACACCAAGTACCCTATAACCGCATAGGTAACATCAGCCCACTGGGGCCCGCGCCTAAAACCAAGCTGCCTAAAGCCGTTCTGTCGGACGCGCAAAAAGAGCCAGAGCGCCGACAGCATAATAGCGTCGCTAATTAACACGAAGTAAAATTGTGCTGCTATGTTCGGACCTCCCTCGATAAGGCCCTGCGAAAATCCAAAGATAACCGCCAAGATGCCAAACACTAAACCGGCCAGGAATTGACCGCCAAAGAACAAGAAAAACGTGTATAAAATGGCGGACGTTGGTCCCCAGTTAATATGCATACCCGACTTGATATGCTCCGGGTGGTATTCAGTATCGTATTTAGAAGAACCTTTTAACATCCACGAACGTGATTAACACCACAAGCAGCAATAAGAATACGAAACTCGTGCCGACGATACGCTCCTCCATGTCTTTGCTCAGGCGGCGGCCGAATATGCGAGACAAAAGCATGACATAGAAGCGGCCGCCATCAAGCGCCGGAATGGGCAGCACATTCATGATCGCCAAGCTCAGCGAAACGACGCCGATAATCAGAGATACAAATTGAACACCAAGCAGGCTGCCGTCACGCAGAACGACAACAATGCCAACCGGGCCCGCTACCTGTTCGCTCGCTTTGGCGGCATCTCCTTGGAAGAGCGCACCCAGCGCTGTGCCAAGCCCCTTAAAGGTGGCCTCTGTGAACTGAACAATCAATCCGGCGGACTGGATGGGGGCCGACCAGGTCGCCCGCGTCATGCTGAATTCCGCCGGCGAAATGCCCAAATATCCCTTTTCCCGACCTTCCTCTCCGTCGCGCAACGTTACCGTCGCCGTCCGTTCTTCGCCGCCTCGCTGGTACACTACCTGCACTTCCTGGCCGGCAAACTTCTGGGTTAGATCGGGTAGCGTTGCAGCACTGTCGATTGACTCGACATTTCCCTGCGGGCCGATCGCTTTCAGGTGGTCGCGCGGCTTAAGTCCGGCTTGGTCGGCCGGTGATCCGGGCTCCACGTAACCAATCAAAATGTTACGCTGAACAACCTTGGTGTCACTCTTAACCGAAAACTGGTTATCGATCAGCTGCGGCATACCAATCCATGCCAGCGCGGCAAAGATCACGAATGCCGCCAGCAGATTCATGCCGACACCGGCCAGCATAATCTTGGTCTTGGCCTTAAAACTTGCCACACCAAAGGAACCGTCCTCACTGGCCGCATCGTTCTCGCCTTTTAACTTTACGAAGCCGCCGATAGGCAGCCAATTCAGGCTAAAAATGAATCCTGATTTCGTTTTGCGCTTCCAAGCGCGTGGCGGAAAGCCGATGCCGAACTCTTCCACTTCCACGCCGTTACGGCGCGCAGCCAAAAAGTGCCCCCACTCGTGCAATACGACCAGGCCAATAAACAGCAATATGCCCAAAATTAGAAGTAGAATCGACATGTACCCTCACTTACTCCGCCCCAGTAATGCGTCATCCTAACGTTCTACGCGCCGAAGCGTCGTTGTCTGCGGTTATACTCTTCAATTATATCGGCCACGTCCTCTTTTGTCATGTCGGGCCAGTATTTCTTAAGGAAATACAGTTCGCTGTAGCTGGCGCGCCAGAGCATAAAATTGCTGAGACGCTGCTCGCCGGAAGTACGCACGATTATATCGATAGGCGGCACGTCCGCTGCGTACAGCCGCTTGGCAATCGCTTCTTCGGTAATTTCCTCTGCAGTCAGCCCGTCTTCGATACACTTGCGTGCCGCATCGACAATCTCACGCTGGCCGCCGTAGTTGAAGCACACCAAAACAGTACCCTTATCGAGCAATCTGGTTGCTTCCTCGGCTTTTTCGATTGCCTCGACCAGCTTCTCGCTCAAGCCTTCCCGGTGACCCAGGACCCGCAGCCGGATACCATTTTTGACGAACTCTTTGAGGTCACTCGTGACGGCATGCATAACCAGGCGCATCAAATGCGACACTTCTTTTTTGTCGCGCTGCCAGTTTTCGGTAGAAAAGGCATAAATCGAGACAAACTGAATGCCCTGTTCGAAACTACCAACCAGCACGTCTTTGAGTGCATTATAGCCAGCTAAGTGGCCGTCGTATTCGGGCAGGCTGTGCTGACGGGCCCAGCGGCGATTGCCGTCCAGGATGTACCCAACGTGCCTGGGCACGACTCGGGGGTTCTCTTCTTGCATAAATAACCCCGGCGGCTAGAGTGTCATAATCTCTTGTTCTTTGGCTTTAGCAGCAGCATCGACCTCGGCTTTTACCTTTGCTACAGCGTCTTCGACCTGCTTTTGCAGGCGCTTGGCGTCGTCTTCGCCGATTTGCTTGTCTTTCTTGGCTTGATCGATCGCGTCCATGG
>CALKHY010000087.1 GCA_937988795.1 uncultured Candidatus Saccharibacteria bacterium | reverse complement strand
CGAAGGGACCAAAAGCTTGGCGCTCATCATGCATGACCCCGACGCCGTTGGCGGCCGGGATTTTCTACACTGGACTGTTTGGAATATTCCGCCGGATACCACCCGCATTGAGGAAGGCAGCCTGCCTGTTGACGCCATACAGGGCACCAATGATTACCCGAACCAAACGTACGGTCCAGCTTGCCCACCAGCCGGCACTGGACTACATCGCTACATATTCGATCTCTATGCACTAGACACCGTACTAGACTTACCTGCCGGGGCCAGCCGCCAGGAACTCGAAGCAGCGATCAGGGGCCACACGCTCGCGACTGCCCAGCTCATCGGCACTGTTCAAGCATAAACGAGTTGAGCTGAACTCTCCCCGCACCCCACCATCATGCCGGACTTGATCCGGCATCCATTGTTTCGGTAACCAGCGATGCATAAGCATGTTGAGCCTTAGCGTCATCTGTGAGAAGATAAAAGTAACGCAAGGAGAGATTGTGATGCAGTCGGCAGGCGACAATGCAATTGAAGTATCCAAACTCGTTAAAAAATTCGGCAAGTTTACCGCGCTGGACGGACTGAACCTGACAGTACGGCGCGGCGAAGTCCATGGTTTCTTGGGACCAAACGGCGCTGGCAAATCTACGACCATCCGCATCCTACTCGGTATTTTACGTAAAACCAGCGGCTCAGTGAGCCTGCTTGGCGGCGATCCGTGGCAGGATGCTGTGGAACTGCATAAACGGCTCGCATACGTGCCAGGTGAGGTGAACCTTTGGCCCAACCTCACCGGCGGCGAAGCCATCGACCTGTTCGGCGCACTCCGCGGCGGCCTCGACAAAAAACGCAAAGCAAAATTATTAGAACGATTTGAGCTTGACCCAACCAAGAAAAACCGTACGTATTCCAAAGGCAACCGTCAAAAAGTCGCGCTCGTCGCTGCGCTCGCGTCTGACGTTGAACTGTACATCCTGGACGAACCGACATCCGGCCTGGACCCGCTCATGGAAGCAGTCTTCCAAGAGTGCATCCAGGAACTCCGGCGCGAAGGCAAAACCGTGCTCTTAAGCAGCCATATTCTGGCCGAGGCCGAGGCGCTCTGCGACCGCCTGACCATTATCCGCGAAGGCAAGACAGTTGAGAGCGGCACGCTCAGTGAGCTACGCCACCTCACCCGCACAGTCGTGAAAGTCGAGACGGCCAAGCCGGTCGAAGGACTCGACAAAATTGCCGGGCTCTACGATTTGCGCGTGCGCGGACACCGCGCCGAATTTGAGGTCGAAACCGACAGGATAGACGCCGCGCTCAAACACTTACTGCAGTACGACATCCGCGAATTAATCAGCTCGCCGCCGTCGCTCGAAGACCTCTTCCTCAAGCACTACGAAAAGACGCCGAACAGGGAGAAATAAGATGGGGGCGCTGACGGGTACGGGCAGGCTCATCCGGCTCGCGCTCCGGCGCGACCGTGTGAAGTTGCCGATGTGGATACTGGCGATCATTGCTTTTATGGCGATTGAGGTGCCGGCCATTAATGAGGTGTACGGCAAAACTGAGGAGGCGCGCATGGCATACGCCACCACCACGGCCTCAAGCCTGGTGTCCCGGCTGTTTGGCGGGCCGATTGGAGGGCCTGAACTGGGCGAAATCCTTAACAATGAAACGTTCGCATTTATGGCTGTACTCGTCGCGTTTATGAGCACACTGCTCATCGTGCGGCACACGCGCCAAAACGAGGAAACCGGCCGCAGCGAAATCATCGCCTCAGCCGTGGTTGGCCGCAATGCCGCACTGACCGCCGCACTTATTGTTGCGCTTGGCGCGAACGTCGTAGCAGCTACACTCCTCGCGCTCACCATGATTGGATTCGGCCTGCCAGCCGAAGGCTCAATTGCAACTGCTACAGCCTACGGCGCCATCGGCATTTGTTTTGCCGGCATCGCCGCCATTACAGCGCAGGTGGCCGACAGTGCGCGCAGC
>CALKHY010000086.1 GCA_937988795.1 uncultured Candidatus Saccharibacteria bacterium | reverse complement strand
ACCGGATTTTAGAATGTGCGGTTCGCAGTTCCCTAAAATCCAAAGCCTAGATTCTATTCTCTTTTTTGATATTCGAGTGTTTGTGTTAATGGTAGTATAGCTTAGGTAATAAATACCTGGCAACGGCAAACAGATTTATTTACAACATAAGAATTACAACACGATGATTTTTGAAGGAATTTTTAATATTCTGGCTCCACACGAATGTTTGCGCTGTAAGCAGGAAGGTTCCCTGCTTTGCCGGACGTGCATAAGTGTTTTACCAGGTGTGCCGCCGCGCTGCTATCGCTGCAGGCGATGGGAAGAGGGTGGCCAGACATGCCGGCGTTGCCGCCGGAATTCGGTGTTGTTTCGCGTGTGCCCGGCAACAATGTATGACGACCCCGTTGTCAAGGAGTTGGTTCGGGTGCTCAAGTTCGAGCGTGCTAAAGGGGCGGCTGTGGCCATGGCTGACGCCATGCTTGCTATGTTGGGGACGTTTGGAGAGGTGTGTATTACACATGTGCCAACTGCTAACTCCCGCGTGCGCGAACGCGGATATGATCAGGCCGCATTAATTGCTAAGGAGTTGTCCAGGAGGAGCGGCCGCTTGTATGCTCCCCTGCTCGCCCGCATGGGTAACCAGCGTCAGCTTGGCCAGAACCGCAGCGTGCGCACAAAACAAATGAGAGGCGGCTTTCGTATCCTCAATCCTGCCCTGTTACGCGATAGACATATATTGCTCGTTGATGACGTACTTACAACGGGAGCTACGTGCGAAGCTGCCGCGCGAGCGCTTTGTCAGGCCGGCGCCAAGCGCGTTAGCGCCATTGTCTTTGCAGTAGCGTAATATGCACAATCCTGCTATAATCACCCCTGTTACGGAAGGGTGACCGAGTGGTTTAAGGTAACGGTCTTGAAAACCGTCGTGGGGCAACCCACCGTGGGTTCGAATCCCACCCCTTCCGCCAAAAAGAGAGGCCGGCCAGCCAGATATCGGCCTTTCTTTAGGCTGAGGACAGAAGGGGTGGCGACCTTGGCCTTCTCTGTAAAAAGCTTTCTTGGCAAATAAAAAGACCGACGAAAGTCGGTCCTTTTATTTGGCGGAGAGGGAGGGATTCGAACCCTCGCGGGGGATTGCTCCCCCCTAACGATTTAGCAAACCGTCCCCTTCAGCCTCTTGGGTACCTCTCCAAATAGAGTGTGTTACCGATGCATTGTACTACAATTTATCCCTGTTGGCGAGAGGTATTGTGGCCAATTGTGTTTATACCGCTTCTGATTACCGAAAAACCGTTGTACAATACTCATATGAACTCCGAGGGTAGGGGCAAAAAAACAGGGGTACATGAAGAGGTTGGATGGCAGTACAAGCCGTCCGGCGGGCATCATGTGCCGCCAACGCATCACCTCGATGCCTACGCAGAGTCTGCCGATGCCAGGGGCAAAGTTGTGGAATGGACAGCATCTGAGTTTGTAGTCCGCGAGAAAGGCCCTGGCTGGTATGCACTTCTCCTGGTGACGGCCATGATCATAGCCGGCGGCATTTATCTTGTAACTAAAGATCTCCTTTCGGCCGCGGCCGTGATCATCATAGTCATTATCTTTGCTGTAGCAGGTAGCCACAAGCCGCGGGTTATGTCGTACAAGGTTGACTCCTTTGGACTTACTGTCGGCGGCAAGTTTTATCCTTATTCGGCATACAAGGCCTTTTCCCTGTCGCATGAGGGGCCGTTTATAGCTATTGCACTCATTCCTCTGAAGCGTGTTGCCTTCCCTGTCGGCGCCTACCTGGCACCCGACAGCCAGCACGAGGTGCTCGAGATCCTTTCGTCTCACCTGCCGCTGGAGCACCATGAGCCGAGCGCGCTCGACCACCTCATGCAGCGGCTAGGGTTCTAAGGAGTAACAAAATAAAATTGCCAACACTAATGTTGGCAATTTTATTTTGGCGGAGAGGGAGGGATTCGAACCCTCGATACGGTTTCCCGTATACCGCTTTTCGAGAGCGGCGCCTTCAGCCACTCGGCCACCTCTCCATACCTCTGTACATTTTATCACACAGGGGCTGGTTTTTTACCCCTATCTGTGCTAAAATTACCTCTGTTGCCCAATCCGAGGATTGTGAGCAACATTTCGCACCTGTAGCTCAGCTGGATAGAGCGTTGGCTTGCGGAGCCAAAGGTCGTAGGTTCGAATCCTGCCAGGTGTACCAAGTAAAAAGCCCCTCTTTAGAGGGGCTTTTTACTTGAAGAGCTCCCTGCGGGTGTCTGCTAACGCTTATGTTTGCTATGATTGGGGTATGTTCGGAAAGGGTGTCGGCAAGCAATGGGTAATCGGTGCCCTGTTAGTAGCGGTGGCTGCTACTGTAGCCTTTGGGTTTGTCTTTGGTAAAAAGGCGGTTGCACCCAGCCCGAGTGGCAGGCTGACTGGTTCGTCGCTGGATGCCTGTGCCTACCTGACTGTTGCCGAGGCCGAGTCGATTTTGGGGAAAGAGCTTTCGAGGAAACCTGTTAACACCGACACCTCGTATAAAAAAGATGTGCGGTCCGCAACGTGCGAATATAACCAGGGCCTATCGGATGGGATAGTCATACACATCACCAAGGCCCTGACAGATGAAGCCAAGGCTGCCGAACATGCTGTGGCGGCCCAGCCCGTTGCTATGACATCCGAAGAACCGTATGCATTTCTTGGCCGCGACGGATTTATTATTAGGGAGCATACGAATGATGAGGGATATGTGCTTGCGAGCGGCAGATTCCCTACCAGGGACGGCACAGTGCAAGTGAACGCCAGAATGTTTGCTGTTGTCGAGCAAGTTCTCGCGGTTGTATTACCCAGGC
Organism: uncultured Candidatus Saccharibacteria bacterium; assembly: GCA_937988795.1. Lineage (GTDB taxonomy): Bacteria > Patescibacteriota > Saccharimonadia > Saccharimonadales > UBA4665 > PMNU01. The sequence continues at coordinate 1,824 of CALKHY010000086.1, read as the reverse complement.
TGGACGAAGAAATGTAAGGGGGAGGTGTGCGTTTGTGCTATTGGATGAGCCGCTTGGGTGGTTTGGATTTTGGTGTGTCGGCCGGTTTCGGCTCGGCGAAGGTTGTTGTGAACTGCGAGGGCGGTGCCGGTGTTTCGCTGGTTTGCTGCTCTGGTGCGGCATCTTCCCCGCCTTTGTCTGTATCCGCGGTTGGCTTTGTAAAGTACAAGGCCGCGAGTCCGGCAGCGCCAGCCGCGATAAGCACAATGCCCAGCCAGAACCACCAGTTGCGCACGTCGTTCAGGAGGATTTCGAGCGCCTTTACAACGCTTTGCAGCAGCGGCTCTTTGGCCAGATCATTAACGCGATCCATGCCGATTTTGGACAGCTGGCTTACGATAACGCCAAGCGCACCCACGGCGATAAAGATAATCGCAACTTTTTTGAGTCCAGAGCGCCAGGTTGTGCCGAGCGCCACGGTAACAACGGCCAGCAGCAACGCAAGCAACCCAAACCCGTACACGCCCCACGTTATGTTGCGGTGCAGGTTACGAGCCCCTTGCAACTGCTCTGCGAGCGTTTTGCCGCCGATTTCGATGGTGTTCGGGGTCAATGTGGTTTCCTTCAGTGCTTCGGACTGTAGCAGGTTATTCTTTGCCTGCGCTGCAAACTGTCCGGGGTCAATGCCCTGCGGCAGACAAGCGGCATTAAGCAGGCTGTCCGTATCGGCTGCCGCCCCAGGCTCACAGGCTGGTAGCGACGAAGCGTATTGTACGGCGTATTGCTCTATGCCGCTCGCCAGGTTATCTTTAATTTCTCCAATTTCAAAGCTAAACGACAGTTCGGGTGTCTCGCCCCGCGCCCAAGCGTATATAGCGTCCAGGGCATTTTCGGTCTGGGCTTGCATTAATTCTGGCGACGAGGCCGATTTAACGACGTTCTGCACCTCGGGTCTATCCAGTGGTAGTAGGCCGATTGCCGCCGCGCCTTGGTCTTTCTGGACCTGCTCGAGCGAATCCATGACGGCTGTCTCGTAAAAACCGCTCCCCGCCAGCGCCCGCTTGATAGGCCCAGGGCTACCGAATACTTGCCATAAACCAAACGTAAAACCAAACAATGCGAGGACACCAAATAAGAGCGTGGCAGCCCCGCCAAGCAAAGGTTTTTTTAATAATTGCATAACCGTATTGTCGCATACTGCGACCAAAATACAATTCCCCGCCCCTATGCCGCGCTAATAGATTTCTTCGTGTTTTTCGTTTAAGAACCGTACCCACTGTCGTACCAGCCGGAGCGCAATCTTCATCGGCAGCTCTACCAGCATGTCCAGGATGTAGCCGACCAGGTTGAGCCGAGCGTACCGGCTTGAAATCCACTGCCCCATCACTGCGAATGGCAGATAGAAGAAATCGCGCACTGCACCAAAGAGGCCGGTTTGCCGCGGTACCAGCTCCAACTCGCGAGACAGCTTGGTTAAACGGAAGCCGAGGAAGCTGGCGGTGCACAGGAAAACAAAGAAGATAACACCCTGCACGATCGTAAAGTGCAAAAGCGACAGCACGTATGCCATGAGCCCGAGTGGTATGGCGAACAGTAGCGAATACATAACTTTGGCAAGCGGCGGGATTGATCTGCTGCCAACGCGTACTACCCGTTCCGCTGGCTCGCCATCACCATAGAGTATCTGGTCGATGTAGTCCTGCAGTGCCGAGGCATTGGTGGCCGACGGAATGCGCAGGCCCAGCTGGAAGCTGGCCATGTACAGCGGCGGAAAGAGCAGGTTTACTGCAAGCGGCAGGACCGCGACGCCACCCAGCATAATGATGTCGTACGGTATTTCGATGG
>CALKHY010000085.1 GCA_937988795.1 uncultured Candidatus Saccharibacteria bacterium | reverse complement strand
CAGGCTGTGCTCGTCGCCCGCGGTTCGATATTCTATGCGCCTGCAGCTGGAGCCTCTGAGGATGGTGTTGGCTTGTTCAAGGTCGGCATAGACGGTAAGAACAAAGAGCAAATCATTGATGAAGAGGTGGCGTCCGTGCTCCGTTCGGACCACAAGACGATCAGTGTGCGAACGACCGATGGTTCGTGGATACGGTACGATCTGACAAACGGCGGCAAGACACAGATCAGCGCGCCCGGTAGCCTGGCCAGCAGGCTGTACATCGACAACGAGAATCGTTCCAAGAGTTTGTGGATCAGCCAGGGTGTATTGCGCCTGTTTGATACCGCCACCGGCATGGACACCGACATCGCCACCATGAGCGGCCTGACATATCCGGTGCAATGGGTCGGCGCCTCGGTAGCCATATTCCGCGTATCCAATGCCACAGAGACTGCTGATTACGCCGTCAGCCTGAATGGCGGACAGCCGCACAAGATTGCCGACGTCACCCCAACCTACGGCTTCGCGCAAGCACAGTAGCGTCCGGCCGTGTTATGCTCTAGCTGATGGTGCAGCAATTTCAGCAGACGGTTTGGGAATACTACCGGGCGCACGGCCGGCACGGTTTGCCGTGGCGGCAATGTGAGCCGGATGGTACGCTTGACCCGTACAAGGTGTTGGTGTCGGAAATCATGCTGCAGCAAACGCAGGTGCCGCGCGTTATCCCCAAGTTTGAAGCGTTTATACGGCAGTTCACGACCGTACAGGCGCTTGCGGCGGCACCGCTTTCGGATGTATTAAAGGCATGGAACGGCCTTGGTTATAACCGCCGCGCCAAGTTTTTGTGGCAGGCGGCGGGGATGATTGTGAGCGATTTTGGCGGTCGCGTGCCAGAGGCAGTCAGTGACCTCGTGAAGCTCCCCGGCATCGGGCACAACACGGCCGGCGCAGTCGCAGCTTATTCGTATAACAGGCCGGTCGTATTTATCGAGACAAACATCCGCACCGTGTTCATTTACCATTTCTTCGCTACCGAACAACAGGTGGCGGACAAGGCAATCGCTGATCTCGTTGCCAAAACGCTGCCGGACAATGTTCGTGACTGGTACTGGGCGTTGATGGATTATGGGACTCATCTAAAACAAACCGTAGGCAACGTGAACAAACAAAGCCGGCACTACAGCCAGCAACCGGCATTTGAAGGTTCGCGCCGGCAGGTCCGGGGCCAGGTGCTCAAGCTTCTGTCGGCAAAGCCGCATGCCGCGCTAAGCCTAACGCAACTGATTGCCGACGCGCGGTTGCCTGAGGTGCTCGAAGATCTCGAACGCGAAGGGCTAATTGCCAAGATCGGGCAACTGTACAGTCTTGCCGACGGCAGCATAGGCGTAAGTGAGAAGATCGGATAGGTTCTAAGGTTTCGATAATTAGTAAAGCATGGTACAATAAACGTCAAGCTTGTTTATGAACTCTACCGCACCAACCAAGCCAGTTATGGATGTGGCCTTACCTAAAAGGCCGGTCTCGGCGCCTGCTCACACCGTTCGGAAGCAGACTGCTGCTACAGCATCCGTAACGCCTGCACCGCGAAAGCCACTAGCGCCAGCACCGCGAACCAGGATGACTAAAGACACCTCCGCAGCCGCAAGGCGCAGCGATGTGCCGCAACAGCAAGCAGCTCCTGTTGCCCAGCAACCGGCTCCTGCCGCAGGACAGGTTCAGCGGGGTTTGCCCGTTGCTCTTATCACCGTAACTGTTTTTGTCATACTCATATTGTCAGTCCTGGCAGTCACCCTGTACGTGACATCTCAGGTGGCATAGATTTTTGTTATGTTCATTACTTCCAGCTTTACTGATCCTCGTGTTGTTGCAACACTCGCCGCCGGCGGTATTGGTGTTTTGCCGACGGATACGATTTACGGCATCATTGCCCCGGCGGGTGATAAGCGTGCCGTAGCGCGCCTGTACGAGATAAAAAAACGTGAGGGTAAACCCGGAACTGTTATTGCCGCCAGCGAAGCGCAATTGATCGAATTTGGCCTCGACGCCCGGATTGTCAGCGAGGTTGCACATTTGTGGCCGAATCCCATAAGCATTGTTGTGCCGGCGGACCCGGAGCTTGACTACCTCGACCTGGGGCTCAAAAGCATAGCGGTGCGCATCCCGGCCGACCAGACGGTGCGCGATTTTTTGCTGCAGGTCGGGCCGCTGCTGACCTCTAGTGCTAACCATCCGGGCCAGGCGCCCTCGTTTAATGTTAAGCAAGCCAGGGAATATTTTGGCGAAGAGGTTGACTTTTATGTGGACGGTGGCGAGCGGCGGGGTCTGGCCTCGACCGTTGTGCGTTACCAAAACGGTCGGTTTGAAACGCTCCGGCAGGGGCCGATTGCTGTTGATTCGCAGGGCTACCCGGCGAAGTCTGACATACAGGCCTGAACAGGGTATAATGAGAACGTCAAATCTAAAGGCAACGGTCCTGACGGATGGGTTCCATGGAACGAGATAAGTGGTCGGCCAGCGAGGAATCGGACGAGAGCAGCACCAGCGAAAGCAGCAAGGAACGGACGAATAAGTTGTCCAGTCCTGATTTTTTGCGGCGTATATTGCAGCGTCCGCCTGAGGTTGCACCCGACCGGCCGGCAACCCCTGAGCGCCCCATCGGACAGCCGCTCATGCCCGTGCCGCTGGAAAAGATTCTTATATCCAAGAACAACGAAGAGGACAACACCAGCGAAGAGGACGAGGATGAGGATGAGAAGGAGTCTAAGGTAGTTGATGACCAGCTGCAGCCCGAGTCGCAACAGGCCGGATCTGCAGCCGTAGAGGCAGAGGCCGAAACAGTGGTCGGCGAGAGTGTTCAGGCGCAATCGATGGAGGAGTCCGCACCTGTTACGGAGGTAGCGCCGGACACTCAAGAGAACCATGCAACAGAATCCGAGCTCAAGACCGAGGTGTTTGAGACGATTACCGGCAGCGCGCCCGCTCAGGAAACGGCGGAAAGTACAACCGAATCTACAGGCCTGCCCCAACTTGACATAGACAAGCCAACCATTGATCTAACGCCCGAGGAAAACAAGGCGTTTAAAGAAATTGCAGACCAGCTGCGGCCCGAGATGGAACAGTCCATCAAGGAGATTGAGAATGAAAAGGACATACCGCCAATCCCCTCTTGGAATATGCCGGAGGTCGGGTCGCCGTTCGATCCCGGGCCTGGCGAGCAGCAGACCTCCGGCCGTTTTGCTGCTATCACGACCGCTCGAGGTGCCCCAGTCGGCGGACCGCCCCCGGCGCCGAATCATTTCGAAGCTGCCAACCATGCTGGAGCCGGTTCTGCAATGGTGCCCGGCGGCGGGGAGGCTTCTAGTGCTTATCGCTTCAACTCCAGTCCATATGTCCAGACAGTCAGTGCGGCTGAAACGGCGGCCAATACAACCCGGACGCTTGCCAACGTCCTCACTGCGGTCGCAGTCATGGGCTATTTAGCACATGTCAGACGCGAACGTAAACTTACCCGCGAACTTAAAGAACAGCGCAAGCAGATTTCGGAACTGCAGGATCAGCAGCGCCTGACGAATGAACAGTTGCGCCAACTTTCCCAAAAGCAGGCCGAGCAGGCAGCAGCTCAGGTCGAAGGCGAACAGGAGATCTTTGATGAGAACGGCAACCGGATTATTCTGCAGCCCGGCTGGCGGATCGAGCGCAGTGCCGGCGGCTACAGCGTTGTTGTCGACAAACATAACCGGGTCGTACATGACGCTATCCGCTACAAAGACGAGTTCAAGCGCGAACAGCAGCGCGAGCAGCTCAGCGATGATGCATTTGCCGCATTCCCAGGCGGCGGCCAGGCCGGCAGCCCTCAGGACAGCGGCATTATGCCGCCGTTCCCGCCGGTAGCCGGTACAGGCCAGGGTACGTCATCCGGGCAGCAGCCGCTCCTTAACCAGTCCGACCAGGTCGATTTGAACCACCGCCTGACTGCGCCGCGCAGGACCATTCGCGAGGCCGCACTGAATCCATGGCTGTGGACGGCCGTCGCGGTTTTGATCATCATCTACTTTGCGGCAAGCCTGGCGTAGGGCGTAGTAGGTTCTACGAACTACGGAATTCTCTTCGCAGCCATTCGTCCAAGCTATTGCCGCCACCTGCGGTGATGCACAACACTAGGTCGCCAGCTGCGAGATGTTGTCTGATCGTGTTGCGTAAATGATCGTCCAGCACAGCCGGCACAGCTCGGGATTGAACGGTCGGGTCGAGCAGGTGAATGATGTCCCTTGGCTCAAGCAGCGGCAGGCTGGGATCCTCGCGCGCCAGATAGGTGGGTACAACATACAATTTTTTGACGCTGTCAAAAAGATGCTTCAGCTCGTCTTTCATAAAGTGTTGGCGGGTATTGTGCAACCCCTCGTACACCACCACCACATCATCGCCGGCAATCTCGTGTGCCGTAGCCAGCGCACCGCGAATTTTAGGCGCGGTGTGAGCGTAATCGCTAACCAGCCGCGGCACAATCTCCTCAAACCGGCGACCAACGCCAGGGAAAGCGTTAAGGTGCCCGAGCAGTTCATCAAGCGGCCGGCCTGTTAGCTTTTGCACGGCATGCGCGACCAGCCAGGCGTCCAGCCGGTTGACGCGCCCGCTCAAACGTAGTCGCTCCTCGATGTCCATGTCTTCGTCGTCAAGCACCAGCACGGCCTCGGACGGCTCAACGGCCAGCCGTTCGGCGTCACCGTCCCATATTAGTGTCTGCTTGCTTTGGCCGATGAAATCCCGGAAGGCCTGGTAATAGTCTTCGCGGGTGGGATAAATGTCGGGGTGGTCCCAGTCAACGCCGGTAATGATACTGAAAGCAGGGTGAAATGCCAGAAAGTTGCGGTCAAACTCGTCGGCCTCATACACAAAATACTCGCTGCCTGGCGCCAGCTGCGCCGCCTCGCCAAAACCGATCGAGCCAGCCACGCTGTAGCTGACAGGCATGTCCAGCTGCTTGATCAGCCAGATGGTCATGGCAGTGGTGGTGGTTTTGCCGTGCGTACCAGCAATGGCAATTAATTTCAGCTGTTGCTTTTCGAGCAGATAGTTGAGGAACTCGTCGCGCTTGGAGGTCTTAATCCCCTGTTCCTCGCAAAAACGCAGCTCGGGTGCATCAGGCTGCTCCATAGGTAGAGCAGAAGTGTAGACAAACCAATCAATAGGGCGCGCCTGATGAACGGCTGCTATCTGTTCGCGCGACTGCCCGACTGTGATGTCGGTAATGCCCTTTTCCTTGAGGTAGTGCAGGTTGTGGTTGTCCTGCTTGTCCGAACCGGAAACGTCAAACCCTGCCTGTTTGGCCAGCAGTGCCAGCGAACTTATGCCTGCGCCGCCAATACCGGAGAAGTATATGTGCATGAGATAAGTATAAAATTATAAATCCCAAGCGCCAAATTCCAAATTCCAAATAATTCCGAAATTTCAATGACCGAAACGTTCACAGACCGGACGCTTTGGTTATTCGAATTTTGCACTTGGAATTTATTTGGAGTTTGGTGCTTGGGATTTGGAGTTCTATTTTGTGATTGCCTTGAGCCACTTACCAAGAATAAATCTAAGCACGGTAAGGAATAACAGTATTGCAGCTACTACCAGGCTCCAGCCGGCCAAGTCAGGCGACCAGCGCGGTGACACAAAATCGAACTTATAGAGGGCATCCGGAATGTTACGCGGCTGCACCGTGCCGTGCGATTTGATGTACTCCTGGATGCAACCAACGCGGTCACGGCCGAGCACGCTGGTAGAATTAACCTGTTCACAATGGTTTTGTGCATCAGTGTAGATCTTGGCGTTCTCGGCACTCACCCGATCCTGCTCGGCCTTTACCAGCCGTTCGTATGTGTGCTTCAGCTGTATCGGCGGATAAATGCCCCTGCCGGCGTCCAGGTTCGTGTTCATGTGACCGTTAACGAAGGCGCGCAGGTTCTGCAGCGCTTCCTCTACACCTTCGCCTTTCTCGTCTGCGGCGTACACTGCGTCCCTGAGCTCAGCCATGCGCAGATTGTTGCTGCGTAGACCGATGATGTGAACACATAGACAAACCAGAAACGCCGTGAATAGATACGACGTTTTGACCGGGCGGACCCTCGTCCAGAGGTGATGTAAATATTGTTTGTTGATCATATACCCAGCTTATTTATTGTATCGCACCGGGGCTTTGGCAAATAACTAACCCCTTCCATTTTGGAAGGGGTTAGTTATTGTGGCCGTTGCCGGCGGTTTATTGATTTTCGTTGTTGGTGGCGTTCGTGTTGTTCGTGTTGTTAGTGTTGTTAGTGTTACTTTGAGCGGTTTGACACTTGATACCGTCCGGGTTTTCGTTAAGCCATTTCTCGATGGCCTTGGCGACCTGGCCGTCGTCCTTCAGGTTCTCCCAGAATGTAACCTGGTCGCGGTTGATGACCATCTGGTCGATCGGGCCGTGCAGTTCACAACCGAGCTTGACTAGCGTGATGCTGGCCTGCTGGTTGTTGGAGTCGCCGTTTTGGTTGGGCTGGATCTGCTGGTTAATGTTCAGGTAGTAAATACTGCGCAGGTCCATGTACTTGTTGTTGATACTCTTGAGCTTGCCGAAGTAGACCTGACCGTTGGTTAGAAAGACTGCCTGGTACTTGTCCTTGTTGATTAACTTGGACTCGTTCGGACCACCGAAGTAGAGCGAAACAGCCAACGCTACCACCACAATAGTGACAGAGAAGAGTAGTACGATCCACACAATTCGGAGCCAGAGCGGCCCCTCCTTCCAGCGATTCTTTTTGCCGCCTGTTGACGGCACGCCGTTATTATTTGCGCGCGCTGCCATGGGTTGCGCAGCACTACGATTCATAAAGTCCATGCATACCCCCTAATTTACGAAACACATTGTATATCAGTCAGTATAATACATAAGCGTCTTGGCTGGCAAGCCCGAACGTTCCGGTTTCCCACCCTATAAAACAGTGGTTTTAGACGTATCGCTGGCCTGTTTGTCCGTTACAGGAGTAATAAACTGTTGACAAGCTGAAACGCGACAGAGTATGTTAGGGGTACCATTACTAATCATAAGAGAGGGGATACAGCAATGGCATACAAGCACACTAACTCCAGGGGGGTTACCTACTACCTGAACAAGAAGGAAGTCACGCTCCGCGGTGGTAAGAAGCAAACTATCTACTACTTCAGCAAGGACGAGCGCCCTGAAGGCACTGACCTGCCTTCCGGCTATGTCGTGAAGGAAAATCCACGCAACGGCTTCCTGACCGTCAGCAAGGCTTAGTTTGTAGATTACTTTTCTCTAAAAACGCCCGCCCAAAACTCCGCGGGCGTTTTTATTTGTGTCCGCTTATTTTATTGCGCAGAGAGAATTGATATAGTAGACTGTACTGCTAGAGAGCAAAACTTATCTATTTTTTTATTGCGCAGAGAGAATTGATATAGTAGACAGGTATGGCTAAAGTTATCTTGAAAGTAGAGGGTCTGAAGAAGGCCTACGGCGGCAAACAAGTCGTTAAGGGTGTTAGTTTTGAGGTGTATAAAGGCGAGATCTTTGGTATCCTAGGACCAAACGGCGCCGGTAAAACCACAACGATGGAGATGATCGAAGCGCTCCGCCCGATCGACGAAGGCACGGTCACAGTTGACGGCATCGTGGTCAGCGACAATCCGCAGGCGGTGAAAGAGATCATCGGCATCCAGCTGCAATCCTCGGCCTTTTACGACCGACTGACATTGGTGGAACAGCTGCAAATGTTTGCCAGCTTCTACGGCGCCAAGATTAATCCGATGGAACTGCTTAAGGAAGTGGAACTCGAAGAAAAGGCCAAGAGCAGGGTAGAGCAGATGTCTGGCGGCCAGAAGCAGCGCTTCTCGATCGCCAGCGCGCTGGTCAACAAGCCAAAAGTGCTCTTTTTGGACGAACCGACCACCGGCCTTGACCCGCAGGCCCGCCACCACCAGATCGGAAGAGCACACGTCTGA
>CALKHY010000084.1 GCA_937988795.1 uncultured Candidatus Saccharibacteria bacterium | reverse complement strand
CTCAGTATCGGCACTTTGGCTAAGCAGCGAATCGCCAAGTTCGTTCGTACCAGTAAAGACAGCGATCGTACCGGACGTTCCAGAGCCGCTCAGACCGCTAGTACCAAGACAGCTGCCCCACTGGATGGTTGTGGCGGTAGACACTAGACACTCTCCACTGCTGCCCCGCGCCAATCGGGTAACATTGGTGCCGTTGTGGTATAGTAAATCGCCCTGGGTAGTCAGACCGGAAAGATTATTAATTGCTCCCTGTTGTGTCGTTGCGCCAGTGCCGCCGTGCGCAATGGCAATGGCAGCACCCTGCCAGGTGCCTGTTGAGATTGTGCCAACACCAGTAATGCCGGTGTATGCGCCAGAAATGACGCTGCTTGACACAGTGCCTATAGTCAATGCCGAAGCATTGAGGTTAGTAAGGTTAACACCCGACAATACCGGCAACTCGCCAGAACCATTAAGCTGTACCAGCTGGTTGGCGCCGTTGAAGGTATTGCCCTGCAAGGTGACTGCCGCACCCAGGCTGAGCGTAATGGTGTCAACACCATCGTCACTTACGACAATCTGATCAGCCGTTCCTTGAAGTGTCAAAGCAGCAACCAGCCCGTTTAGAGAAGTTACGCCGCTTGGCCCGCTACCGCCCTCACAATCATCCCAAATAAGCTGGTTACCGGCACCTTTCTTAAGACACTGAAAACTATTACCGGCGGTAGTGGGCAAGATAAATGTTAGGTCGCTGGCAAGATTGCCAACCTCGAGTGTAACGGTTTGACCATCACCATCATGAATGACCAGGCTGGCAGCCTGTGAGGTGGAGCCAATTGTTACTGTGCCGCCCTCAACTGCAACGTCGCCGGTCAGTGTTAGGCCGGCAAATGTTGGACTGGCTGCAGTGTGAATATCCTGCGGCGCAGAGATAGTAATGGTGTCGTTGCCGTCATCAGTGACGACGATGCGGTTGGTAGTGCCTTGTATGGTCAGCGCGCCGCCAAGGCTATTGAGCGAAACGACGCCGCTTATCCCGCCAAGACCCCCTTCGCAATCATCCCAAATGAGCTGATTGCCGCCACCTTGTTTTAGACACTGCGCCACGTTGCCGGCACTACTTGGGAGAATGAACGTTAGATTGCCAGTAGAATCGCCTGCTTGGAGCGTAGTGGTTTGGCCATTACCATCATGAAGGACTAAACTGCCGACCTGACCGACAGTTCCAAGGGTAATGATTCCACCTTCAACCACAACATTGCCAGAAAATGTCGGGTTGTCTGTTACATGTAGAGTTATCGTGCCACCCAATGCAACACTGCCGCCGCCAGTTAAGTTCGTACCTGCCGTTACCGTTAATTCGCCACCGTTTACCAAACGTGCATTGTCGATGGTTCCGCTGCTAATAGCCGAGCCATTAAGATTTGTTAGTAGCGCACCAGAAACAGCGGGAAGCTGACCGAAGCCGTTAAGCTGTACCAGCTGGTTGGCGCCATTGAAAGTATTGCCCTGCAAGGTGACGTCCGATGCTAAACTCAACGTCAACGTATCGCTGCCGTTATCGGTGACCACAATCTGGCCAGCTGTACCCTGGAGCACTAAGTCGCCAACCAGACTGTTCACCGACGAAACGCCGCCACCCGGGCCGCCATCATCATTGGCACATATCAGATTGCCCGATGCGTCGGTAGTTAACGTGCCGCCGTTTGCAAATGCCGAACAGTTAAAGCCGGTCAGGCGGATTTGGCCTGCACTGGTGAGCACAATGTCACCGCTTGCTGCGGCAATGGTGGCTGTTGAGCCTTGCAGGAATGCAGTTTGTCCGGCTGCGCCAACGGTTAGTGCGCTGGAGGGATTAATACTATTTGTGTTCAATCCAGCGAAAGTAGGTGTAGCGCCAGTGTGGATGTCCTGAATAGTGTTAATGACGCCCGCACCGTTGTCGGTAAAGTTGGCGCTGCTAAACTGGGCAATGCCTTTGGCTGAAGTGCTGGCGTTGTCAATGGTAATGATACTGCCAGCAGCGCTGGCATTGGCAATGGTCAGTGCGCCATTAAGACCATTGAGGGTTGTGACGCCAGAAGCGCTTGGGCAGGCGGTAAAGATTGGCGCGCCTGCGGTAGAAAGTAGACACAAGTTTGGTCCCGGAGCAGTGACGGCAGTAATGGGGCCAGTGCCATTGCCAATGAGGACGCCGTTGGGCGCAAACGAGGTGGCACCAGTACCGCCGTTACTGACGGTAAGTGGATTACTTAAGCTTAATCCTCCAGTTACTACGTGTAAGTCGCCGCTAACAGTAACTGTCATCCCGCTTTGGGAGATGAGCGAGTTTTCTATGTTCTGGACATCGGTAAAGACTGGTATGCGTCCGACAGTGCCGCCGGAGCTGGATACAGTACCGTTGCCCGCACCAACGTTGGCGATGGTGTAGGTGCCGCTGCCGTCGTCTGTGACCTGGATACCACTGCCGCCAACAATGTTGAGCACGCCTGAGTTTTGGAGTACATTGCCCGCTATGCTTAAGCCAGCGCCCACGGCAATGGCTCCCGTACTGCCACCAAGGGATATGACGCCGTTGTTGACGAGTGATCCTCCGGCTACCGTCAGCCCAGGGCCAAGGCCAATCTGGCCAGTGAGGCCGGCGATCTGCTCAACACTTGGATGGATGACGATGTCGGGAATTTCTACAGCGTCCAGGTAGACGAATTCGGTGCCGTTGAAGTAGCCAAGCAGATTGGTGTTCTGGTCGTAGTACAGCTGGCCGGGCTGTGGGGCGGATGGCTGGAGCGATGGGGTTAATATCATGCCCTCACCTACCTGCAGTTGCCCGTTGACGATGACCCGACGGACAACTAGTGCTTTCTGGACAAAGTCAACGGCGAGTGAGTCTAAGGGAACAGTTTGCGTTTCGAATGAGTCGGAAGGGTTGGCGGTTGTCAGGCGGGCTGCTTCCCGGCGGCTACTCCATACAAGCAGCACGCCAACACCAATGAGTGCGACCACCGCAATAGCCACCGCTCCCCACTTGAGGAATAGCCGCATGAGCCTACGGAATTTGCCTTTCTGTGGATTGGCAGGCATGATGTCCGGAGTATACGAATACGAGCCTGAAGGGTCGGAAGACAGGAGCTCGGGGGATACTGGTTCTGGAGCCACAGCCAAGGAGGGCGGCGATTGCGAGTCGTCACCAATGGGAGGAATGGGGGTGGTATTTGGGTTTTGGGGTTCCACGGTTTTGGTGTTTGTGTTTATTTGGTTTCGTTTTGTTTCTGTTTTCCTCTACATGACGTAACACCGTATACAAGATGTATTCTACTCTTGTAAAACAGGGGATACAAGGGGCATGCTGTGGGAAACTTTAGCGTTTTTACAAATATCCCCACAGCTACTCACTTACCACAATCGGAACGCTAAAAAACAGGAGCGGCGTCGACTTCAGCTTTGTCTTTTTAAACACTCAATAATTACATCTCTCCTGGGCATGACTGTTTAATTCCTGAGATCAAAAAACAACATAATCGGCACGAGCCGTCATCGGCGTCATGAAGATTATGACGCCATCCCATTAGCAAGACCGTTGCTAGCCATGACTACCAAATGAGCATGCAAGGCAAATGCAACGATCGCCCCAATACAGCAACCCGAGGGGAGATTGTCGACAACGAAAAAGTCGGCGTAACTAACCAACTGGCACATCCCGCAGCATTGAGCCCGGGTCGAGAATTCTGCTGCACTATGCAGCCATCTTGCCAAATGACAAAGATGTGTTGCCAGCACCAAAGCTAATCGGAACGAGAAGAACCAACAACCAGCATTTAGGCCGGCCGCGGCGCCGCTGTTTTTATTTTTGTCTGTCTATTTGTTTTGTTTTTGGTTTTTATTGCTACGTCATATCCATTTAATGCCGCAACAAGTACGACAAATCCGATTAGCTGTAGCCATTTTGTTGTTCACCCGCAGAACTTAAGGATAGTGCATGGTATATATCCCCCTTTCTGCAGCTTACATAAAACGAGCCCGCACTTTCTCGCCATTGCCGAAAGGAGGCGCCTGGCGGGCGGTGCGGGCGGTATGCTTAGTGTTGATTTTGGTTTTTGTTATTGAGTACATTTTTTGTTTATGTAAACTGCACTTTTAGAGTACACCTAGACCGTGCCACGATGCAATACTAACCGCTTATGTTATCCACTAACACCTTATTAGATAGTGCATATTGTCTGCATTTCAGTTATAGTTAACGTTTGTATGGACATAGACAATAGCGCGCCCCCAGTGCCACCAAACCGATTCGACCCGCGGACGGACAGAAGGCGCAATGCGGCGCGCAAAGATAATATTCGCAGCGCGCTTTCTACTATCGGCATTCTCCTAACAGCACCACTTATAGCCGTTTTCTTAACAGTATTTGTATTTCAGTCATACCAAGTTGACGGCGCGAGCATGGAGACAACTCTTTCGCACAACGACCGGCTCATCGTTTGGAAGCTGCCAAAAACCTGGTCGAAAATTACCGGGCATGGCTACATTCCCAAACGCGGTGACATAGTTGTGTTTGTCGAACCGAGCATTAGTCAGTTCGGCCAAGACCCCAAAAAACAGCTTATCAAACGCGTGATCGGGCTGCCGGGCGAAAAAGTCACCGTAAAAGACGGCAGGCTTATCGTATATAACCGGGAGCATCCCGAAGGCTTTGAGCCAGACAAAACACTGCCGTACGGCGAGGCAATCCAGAGTGACACACCGATCGAAGACACCTGGTATATCGGGCCGAATGAGGTGTTTGTAGTTGGTGACAATCGGAACAACTCGCTCGATTCACGCACGTTTGGGCCAATCAAGGTCGAAAACATTGTCGGAAAACTCATTGTTCGAGTGCTACCACTCAGCGAAATGAAGCGTTTCTAATCCCGGTTAGCGATCTACCTCTACCACATCAAAGGCTGCGGAATATCCGCTCCAGCTCTTCATCGCTCTTAAAGCGTATCTCCAGTTTTCCACCCTTGGCCATGCGGCGGATATGAACCGGCATGCCACCCAATCGCCTGCTGAGCTGCTTGGTTTCTGGCGTCTCGGTTCGCATGCGTTCGCGAGCTGCCTTCGATTCCTTAAAGCCCTCGCGGAATGATACTACAAACTGCTCAGCCTGTCGCACAGACCAGCCATAGCGAAGGATGTTGTTTAATAGCTCCTGCTGTTTGTCGGGATTATCTTTGAGTGAAAGGATGGCCCGGGCGTGACTCTCGAAAATGCGCCCCTCTGTCAGGGCCTTTTGCGCTTCCTTTGGTAGTTGCAAAAGTCGCACAATATTGTTGACTGTCGAACTGGCTTTACCGAGCCGCTTGGCGATCGCTTCATACGTCATACTGAACTGCTGGTGTAATCGCTCGATTGACAGCGCCTGTTCGAGCGGCGAGAGGTCTACGCGCTGCACGTTTTCGACCAATGCAATCTCCAGGCGCTCCAACTCCTTCGTTGTACGCACAATTGCCGGCACCTTTTTCTCGCCGGCAAGTTGAGCGGCCCGCCATCGGCGCTCGCCAGCCACAATGGCATATGTGCCCTTCCCGTGCGGCGTAACGATAAGCGGTTGCAATACACCGTACTGCTTAATCGACTCGGCGAGCTGCTTTAACGCCTCTTCGTCAAACGTCGTTCGCGGCTGATCTGGATTAGGGATAAGCGAATTAACAGACAGCTTCTGCACTTTCTCATGATCGTCGAACAGAATTGTCGTATCGACATCCTGAGGTATCAGTACATCAAAACCTCGTCCCAAACCCTTTTTACCCGTTGACACGTCTACTCACCTCTTTTGCTAGGTTTTTATACGCGCGGGCGCCCTTGCTCCACCGGTCGTGCTCAAAAATCGTCTTTCCAAAGCTAGGCGCCTCTGCCAAACGCACATTACGCGGAATAACCGTCTTAAAGACCTTGTCGCCAAAGTGGCTCTTCAGTTCATCCATAACCTGCTCGCTCAAACTGGTACGCTTATCGTACATGGTCAACACCACTCCCAATAAATCGAGCGGCGGATTTATAGCCTGCTTCACCCGCTGCACTGTTGCCAACAGTTGGCCCAACCCCTCAAGTGCATAATATTCAGCCTGCACCGGTATGATAATGGCATCGGCCGCACTAAGCGCGTTGATGGTCAGTAGCCCCAGTGCCGGCGGACAGTCAATAATAACATACGAATAAGCTGCGGTTTGCAGGGCTGTGCGCAAAGCTAACTCCCGCTGCATCATCGGCACCAGTTCTATTTCGGCGGCCGCTAAATTAGGATTGGCCGGAACAATATACAGCCCTTCGCGGCCAGCCGGTCGAACAGCGTTTTCAAGTGTTGTCTGCCCCAATATTAATTCGTACGTCGTAGGCTCGGCTTCCCTGGGCATACCCAATCCGCTCGTCGCATTTCCCTGAGGATCGAGATCAACAAGCAGTACCGTGTTCTTTGCCGATGCCAACTGGGCGGCAAGATTAACAGCAGTAGTGGTTTTACCCACGCCGCCCTTCTGGTTAATGACTGCAACGATTGTTTGTTTCATATCCCCTGTTCTCAGGTCAAAGTATAGCACCCCTTGGCGGTCAATAAAACTCTTTCGTTATGACAACTTAACAAAAACAACCGGTTTTAAACTAGCACTATAATACTATTACGATAATGATAATTATAGGGGTAGACGAATGAACGCCCTTAAGCTAAAGTTACATATATGATGTTTGGTGAGAGAAAAGAGGAAAATAGTACTTCTGCACCAACCAAGGTACCCCAAAACGGGAAACTGATATACATCTTGGGCGCGATTGCCGCCTTGCTCGCGATAGCCGCTATAGTTCTAGTCTTTAAACTAACAGCCACCACCTATACCGTGCCAGACCACATTAAACAAAGAGCCAACCACACCATCTACGTTCCAAAAAGATTGCCGAGCGGCTACAAAATAGCCGAAGGCTCATTCATGATAGACGAAGCCGAAAACACTCTGCTTTTCCGCGCCGAAGATTCCAGCGGGTCTTCTATAGTATTTACAGAACAGCAGAAACCGCAGGGCTTCGACTTTGAACAGTTCTACCAGGAGCAAATGAGTGACGCCAAAAAACTAAACGGCACGCCCTATCCCAGCGTCCTCGGCAGAGCCCCGACTGGCGACCGGTTTCTCCTGAGTATCGTTGCCGATGACGCATGGATACTGGCGTCAACCGCCGCACCTCTCAACGAGCAAGACTTTACCCTTATTGCTAAAAACATAAAGAAAAACTAAGCCTCTAGTGTAATGAGTTTATATAGCTGGCCCACTGCTCGTGGGTGAGCTTGCTAGATGACTTGATTAAAATCAAAAGGCCATTCTTCACAAAGATGACCGACTGCGGACCGCGAATCGAGGTGCCTATATATGCCTCCAACCCGTTACCGACCATTATTTTCTCGTTGGCTGCAAAACCTTCTGCCAGTTCTGCGACTTTTTTAGCCGTATCGGTGCGCAGGTTTTGTGGCAACTCCTGTTGGCTGACGTTTAGCTGCACACCGTTAACCACATCGACAAACGCAAATACCGGATCTTTATCGGCAGGGCTGACTCGCGCCCAACCACCCAATTCCTCTATAGTCTTACCCTGCGGCAATACGGCATCGAACTGCGGTGCCTGTGAGCCGGCAGCGTTCAGCACACTCGGTGTTTGAGGCTGTTCCGCCACCTCATTCTCTTTATTATTTTGCGTTTGTCCTCCTTGACCCATCCAGCTGAACATAGAACTGCCCAGTACCATTACCACAACCACGGATGCAGCTGCGAGCAGTTGCCTCTTCCCCGCCAGCATCTTCAGCTTCGCTAACGGCAACTTCGGGAGTGATATGCGCGGCATGCTAATTCTAGGGGGTGCCGGGTAGCGCACCTCTTCTTGTTCTTTCAGTTGGCGCTCACGGTTGTGGTAAACGACAGGATCGGGCTGCGGGGGCACCCTTGGGACTTTTTCGAATATGCCGTCTACGCTATCCCGAACACCAGGCCGATGCTCATACATCGGAGCGGAGTGTGGCGCACCGGATCTTATCGTCGCCGAGCGGACAGAGGCCTGGCGATTGGTCAACCTGTCACTGCCAGGACTATCGGCAAGCCTAAGCCGGCCGTCGACGCCGCGAACCAGATTAAGCCGTGGCCGCTCTGTTTCCCTGCGATGATAATCCCTCATGACTCTCTCAATTATACCCTCAAAC
>CALKHY010000083.1 GCA_937988795.1 uncultured Candidatus Saccharibacteria bacterium | reverse complement strand
TCGGACTCCGGCGTGAGGATGTTTTTATCACGAGCATTTTGAAATACCGTCCCCCAAACAACCGCGACCCCAAACCGCACGAAAAAGACGCGTTCTGGCCATACCTGCTCGCCCAGATAGAGGTTATTCAGCCGAAACTGATCGTGGCCCTGGGCCGGCACGGCGCCAATTGCTTCTTTCCCGATCTAAAGATTGGCGAGGAGCATGGCAGGCCAAGGGAGTGGAACGGCTACAAGTTCCTGCCGCTCTACCATCCGGCAGCCGCGCTGTATAACGGCGGCATGCGCCAAACGCTTATCGATGACTTTAAGGTCATCACCACACTTATGTAGAAACTAAGAACCAATCTCTTAACAGAAAGGAAATAACCAATGGAACAAACGCAGACAAGACAGAACAGCCGGTTAAAACCCAGGCGTTCTGCAGTTCAGACTGGCAAACGGCCTCAGGGTCGGGCGAACGGCCAGCGAAACAATCGGCAAGCCAAAAAAGGACAGAGTAGCGGGGCGCCGTTGACCATCCAGGGTGCCACGCAGTCCCGCGGGGCTGCTGTCCGCGCCCAGAAGCGCGCGGTGCAGGACGCCCAGAAGGTTGCCAACCAGTACATGCCGGCGGCTTCGGACCAGAAGCCCGAGGAGCGTCGCCGCGCCAACGTCATCGTTGACGACTTTAACAAGCTCAAGATTACGTTCCTGGGCGGCCAGGAAGAGGTGGGCGAAAAGAACATGCAGGTTATCGAGTGGCAGAACGACGCGGTCGTTATCGACTGTGGCAACAACCTGAGCGTCGACCTGCCTGGCATTAACTACACCATCGCCGACCCGACGTATCTGGAGAGTATCAAGCACAAGCTGCGCGGCTACCTGATTACGCACGGCCACCTGGACCACATGGGCGGCTTAAAGCATATTGTGCCCAAGATTCCGGCGCCGATTTATGGCTCGCGCTTCACGCTCGGCGTCGTTGAGAAGACGTTTGAGGACGCCGCCGCCGAAACCGGCCTGGAGTTCAAGCCGGACCTGCAGGTTATGAATATGGACAACCACGAGCGCGTCAAGCTCGGCGCGTTTACCGTGGAGTTTGTGCGCATTACGCACTCGGTGCCTGAGTCGTCCTGCGTGGTGGTCGATACCCCAGTTGGCCGCATCATTAACACTGGTGACTGGCGTCTCGACCCCGAACCGCTCGACGCCCGCCCGACCGACGCAGAGCGTCTGCGCCAGTTAGGTGACGAAGGTGTGTTGGTCCTCATGAGCGACAGTCTGGGTACGCCGCTGCCCGGCCGTACGCCGACCGAGAGCACGCTGGAACCGACGTTCCACGACATCATCGGCCGCGCCGAAGGTCGCGTGTTCTGCGCGATCTTCTCCAGTAACATGAACCGTATCCAGATGATCATTAACGCCGCGGTTGCCGCCGGCCGCAAGGTCGCGCTCGACGGCCGCAGCATGATGAGCTATGCCGAAATCGCCGTCCGCCAGGGCATCCTGAAAGTCCCGCGCGGCACAGTGGTGCCGATGCGCGAAATCGCCAGCATCCCTGACGACAAAATCCTGATCGCCTGCACCGGCGGCCAGGGCGAGCCCGGCTCGGCGCTGCAACGCATGGCCGAAGGCGACCACAAGTACGTGAAATTGCACGCCGGCGACACGGTTATCATCAGCTCCACGCCAATCCCCGGCAATGAGGTCCGCTACGAGCAGATCGGCAACGACCTCTCGCGCCGCGGCGTACACCTCTACCGCCACCCAACCCACGAGATCGACGGTTGCGGCCCCTTGCACGTCTCCGGCCACGCCCGCCGCGACGAATACCGCGAGATGCTCCACATCATCCGGCCGAAGTTCTTCATCCCGATCTACGCTGGCCACCTCCGCCGCAAGTACTACGAAGAGATTGCGGTAGAAGAAGGCTGGCCGCGCAACCACGTCATCCAGGCCGAGAACGGCAACCAATTTGCCTTTACGGCCGATTCGTGGGAGCAGCTGCCCGACGTGCCATGTGGCAGCCTGCTGGTCGACCAGACCGGCTCGATCGTCAACAACGTCGTGGTCAAAGACCGTGTACTCCTGGGTGAAAGCGGCTTGGTCGCCGTCGTCGTCACCATCGACAAGAAGACCGGCAACTTGCTCACCAGCCCGGACATCGTCAGCCGCGGTTTCATCTACATGCGCGAGGAAGAGGAGCTTATGACCGGCCTCCGGAACGAGCTGCGCCGTGCCGTGGCCCAGCGCTTCAAACGTGTTGACCTTGACCGCTTCAAGGCCGAGCTCAAGGACCACATTACGCACTACCTGTTCGAAAAGACCCAGCTCAGCCCGATCGTCATTCCGGTGGTCAATGTCATCGGCGGCAAGGGCGAGGTCAAGACCACAAGCGGCGGCCGCACCAAGAGCGCCGAAGAACTCGCCCTCGAGCAAGAAAAACGCTTCCAGGCCATGCGAGCCCGCCTCCTCGGCACCGACCCCCGCGCCGATTAAGGGCATGCCATAGGCGTCAGGCCAACGGTGTTTGTTGTCTAGATATTGACTAGAATGGATTTTTATGATAAAATGCATAGCATGAGTAGAAACCGTTCTCGATCGTATGACCCGCGTCTTTGGCCCCGAAGAATGCTTGGTATAGCGCTAATTGGTGCAATGGGCGCCCTGGGATTTGGTGGTCTTAAAGCCATCCACGATGCTGACCGCGCAGCATACGAGCAAGACCAACAAGCGGCCGCTGCTATCCTTGAGCCTGCCCTAAAGCGCCTGGGTGAGCAGGCTCTTGCATCCGCCATGGCGCCAAAGGGCGGCGGTTTTATGGGCATGGAAAAGGATGATGCCGGAAATTACGTGCTTACGTTCACTTCAGACGATGTCTACAACCAAGGCGAGGGAACGGTAGTCATGGCTCCAGGCTCTAACGGCAGGCCGGACCCCAACAAGACTTTGTACGTAAACCTTCACACGCTTAGCGATTATCATTGGGCCGACGTTACGGTGGTTGCTCCAGGTGGGCAGCAATATGATCTGGACAAGAGTAAGGTCTCAGGGTATGAGGGGCGGCTTAGAACGGCCGTAGACCTTGATGGCGACGGCGAGTTTGATGTGGCCAGAGTTTTGGATACGGCCCAGCGCCGCACTACCTACGGGACTCCGGCCGGAGAACAGGCTGTCGGTGTGGCTGAGTTTGCAGAGAGGGAAATCCAGATCCTTATCAGGGGTGCCAATCCTCCGGCTGCAGCATAGCGCAGACTGACTGGCTCCGGATTCCGGCAGCTCATCGGGCCAGTTGCCGGACAGATTGTGAGCCGGACACCGCGATAAGCATCGCTCGCCTGTAGTTTTTCTTACTGACGTCCTGGTTGTCCGGCTGTACAATTCGTGATGTTGATGCAGTAAATCGAGTCGGGTGGGCATGGGCATTTTAGTAGATACGACAGAGCACCCCCTGTACGTTCCGTCTTCGCGCAAGCCGGAGGCTCCGCGTGACGTGTCTGTCGATGCGTCTGATACGTTCGGCATACCGAACATACTCGGCGAGCGGCCGGATGCACTGCCGGCTGATTATGGCATGGACTACTTACGCCGCGAAGTAAGCGTGGGCAATGGCTGGTTTGTGTTTGGCTTGCCGCCGGAACGCGCCACTTTTGTGTATCAGGCGGCTGAAGGACTGCTTTCGCATGCTAATTTGTCGCCCTTTTTGATGTTTGATTTTTGGCACAATACCTACTCGTATGCGCCGGGCGAAGCGCTGGCTACTGCTTACGATATTATGGAAGTGGCGAGAGGCGGCTTGGGCGCCCGCCGTACCATTTTTGAGCTGCCGTTTGCAACCTGGGATACAGAAGGGTGGGTGGATGCGTATATCTCTGAACTGCACAAGCTTTTCGTAGCCGACCATCCCGATAGCGTCCTTCGCGATGACCGGCGTGACCAGGGTGCAGACCCAAACAATCCGCACTATACAGAGGTAAGAATGGGTTTGCTTGGCGCGTCGACTGTTCTGCTGATCACCAGGTCAAGGATAGCGTGGGATGAGCGAGGCCGCGAAGTCATTGCCCGTTTGGTTGAGTTGGTTAAGCCGACTCAAGAGTCAGTCGACGATATATTATGCGAACTGTCATTAACCGAACAGACGCGTCTGAAAGAGCTTTTGCGGCGCGCAAAGGCTACGCCGAAAGAGTGGGCGTACGTTATCAACAAGGCCGACCGACGCAACATGCAGCGCGATCATCATAGCGTACGGCAGCTGATCGAAGAATCCCATTATGTACCCAAGCCGCCGCTGTGGCACAAGATCGGAAGGGGCATTGTGGGCCTTTTCGACAAAATGGCGGACACATCCTTTGTAAGACGTATTGATGAAAAGCTGGCACAGAGAAGAGCGAGGAAGGAGAAAGGGTCTTCTTGACAATAGTTGTAATTTTTGCTATAATTTATCTTGTAAGCGTTACCTCTATTGGCTAGAGGTGCTACAATACAAAAACATGGCAAAAAAGAAAAAACACAGTCGCAAACACAAAGACGAAGTAACCGAACGATCGCCGTTTTGGTCGATATCCGGCGGCATTTTGCTCTGTATAGTGGCGCTGTTTTTGCTGCTCGGCGGGTTTGGCACCGGCGGCCCGCTGCCGGTCGGCATGTTCAAGGGCGCTTATGCAGCGCTGGGCTGGGCGGCGTACCTGCTGCCAGTGGCGTTTGCGTATTGGGGCATATCCAAGTTCATGGCCGAAGACGGCCGTATTCCGTTCGGCAAGCTGCTGGCGATGGTCGGCGTCCTGGTCTTTACGGCTGGGTGGATGTTTA
>CALKHY010000082.1 GCA_937988795.1 uncultured Candidatus Saccharibacteria bacterium | reverse complement strand
AAACAAATTAATCTAATTGCCTGGTTTGTTCCGGATTGGTTGACTGTGTCACTTCCAGGCCGCCAGTAGCGAAAAATTGTTTTTTCGTCTATAATTAATCTGTTTTCGTATGTGTAGCCTTTCTGCGCCCGCGGGGGCTGGAAGGGAAGGGTGGAGTTGATGTATGAGTGACGTGATTCGAGTCCAAGGTGCCAGGGAGCACAATTTAAAGAATATTGATGTAGAGTTGCCGCGCAATAAGCTGGTGGTGATTACTGGCTTGTCTGGCTCCGGCAAGTCGTCTTTAGCGTTTGACACCATTTACGCCGAAGGTCAGCGGCGCTATGTTGAGTCGCTGAGCAGCTACGCCCGCCAGTTTTTGGGGCTGATGGAAAAGCCGGATGTGGACCAGATCGACGGCCTCTCGCCCGCGATTTCCATTGACCAAAAATCGACCAGTCGCAACCCTCGCTCGACGGTCGCGACCGTGACAGAAATTTATGACTACTTGCGTCTATTGTTCGCACGCATTGGCGTGCCGCATTGTCCGGAGTGCGGCAAGCCGGTTACGCGCCAGACCACACAGCACATCGTGGAGCAGGTCGCCGCCTCGCCCGCTGGCGCGCGCCTGATGATCCTGGCACCGGTTGTTGTCGACAAAAAGGGTGCGTTCGAGCACGTTCCAGAGCAGTACATGCGCGCCGGTTTTGCCCGCGCCCGCGTGGACGGCGTGGTGTACGCGCTCGACGAATTTCCGGAGCTGGATAAAAACTACAAGCACACGATTGAAATCGTTATCGACCGTTTGGTGAACGACGAAGAAAGCCGCTCGCGCCTGGCGCAATCCGTAGAGCAGGCGCTGGAAGTCGCCGAGGGTAAGGTAAAGGTACTCAATGCGGACACCAACGAAGAGACTGTACACTCGCTGATGTATGCCTGTATCGACCATCCTGAAGTTGCCATCCCGGAGCTCGAACCGCGCACCTTCAGCTTTAACAGCCCGCACGGCGCCTGTCCGGTGTGTACGGGCTTAGGTTCGCGACTGGAAGTTGACCCCGAATTGGTTATTCCAAACGGCCGGCTGACGATCGCAGAAGGCGCCATCCGCCCGTTCAACCGTATCAACGTTGACGCGTGGTACATGAAGAAAATGGCGGCCGTGGCCGAACGGTACGGCTTTAGCCTGCACGTGCCGACCGGCCAGCTAACCAAGGACCAGCTGGACAAGATTCTGTACGGCACTGGCAACGAAACCTACCGCATCAGCCTCGGCGGTGGCCGGACGTTCGAAACAACGTACGAGGGCGTCATCCCGAACCTCGAGCGACGCCACAAAGAAACCGACAGTGACTTTATCCGTGCCGATATCGAGCGTTTTATGGTCGAGCGCCCGTGCTACGCCTGTAAGGGTAAGCGCCTCAAGCCCGAGGTGCTGGCCATTACTGTGGCCAACCACTCCATTATGGACATCTGTGACATGTCCATTGACGAAGCGATCGAATTTTTTAGAAATGTCAAATTTTCTGACAAAGAGATGCAGATTGTCCACCAGGTGCTTAAGGAGATTAATGCGCGCCTGGGATTCCTACAGGATGTTGGCCTGAACTACCTGACGCTGCTGCGCAGCGCGAACACGTTGAGCGGCGGCGAAGCGCAGCGTATCCGCCTGGCAACGCAGATCGGCAGCGTCTTGCAAGGCGTGTTGTACG
>CALKHY010000081.1 GCA_937988795.1 uncultured Candidatus Saccharibacteria bacterium | reverse complement strand
CGTCGTCAATGCTCACGTACAGCGGACTGCTGGCGGCAATGTGCATGGCAATGTCCTTTACCAAGTTGGTAAAGATTTCATTGCGGGCCACAAAGTCAGTCTCGCAGTTGACCTCGACAAGCACGCCGATGCGGTTGTCGTGGTTGTAGGTACCAATGACGCCAGCGCGGGCTTCGCGCTCGCCGCGCTTTTCGGCCTTGGTCAAACCCTTCTTGCGCATTTCGGCCAGCGCCTTGTCGAAGTCGCCGTTGGCGGCCTCGAGCGCCTGCTTGGCGTCAGTCATACCAACGCCGGTTAGTTCACGCAAACGCTTGATCTCCTCGATGTTTACTGCCATAGTGCTCCCCTTTCCGGACGAATGCCGGACTTAAGATTTACGTTACTTTTCCTTTTTCTCTTCTTTCTCTTCGCCCTTGTCGGAAGTGGCCTTGGCACTCTTAGCCTTGCCAGCTTCGATCGCCTGCTTCAGGTAATCGGCCACCAGCTTGATGGTCTTGATGGCGTCGTCGTTGCACGGGATCGGGTAGGTTACGAGGGTCGGATCAGCGTTGGTGTCCACCAGGGCGACAATCGGCAAACCGAGCTTGCGAGCTTCCTTCACTGCGTTGGCGTCGGCGGTAATGTCGACGATAAATACAGCACCCGGCTTCCCGTTCATATTCTTGATGCCGCTGTAAAGCGTGTTCATGTCGTCGATTTCTTCCTGGAAGCGCTGCACCTCGAGCTTGCTGTACTTGCTGGCCAGCTCGCCGGAGGCCATCTTCTCTTCCAGCTCTTTCAGACGCTTGACGCGGCTGCTAATGGTCGTCCAGTTGGTCAGCATGCCGCCCAGCCAACGCTCGGTCACATATGGCTGGCCGACCGACTCAGCCAGCTCGCGGATAACGTCCTGGGCCTGGCGCTTGGTGCCAACTAGCAGCACTTGCTTGCCGCTTGCGACGGTGTCGGCGATAAAGTCCAGCGCCTCTTCCATCTTGCTGACCGTGTGAGTCAGGTCGATGATGTGGCTGCCGTTCCGCTTGGAGTGGATGTACTCCGCCATCTTCGGGTGCCACCGGCTGGTTTTGTGGCCAAAGTGAGCACCAGCTTCCAGCAGTTGCTTAATATCTACACTAACTGTAGCCATGAATTTGGTCCTTTCTCTTCGGTTTGGGCGCCCTTAAGTGCCTACATAGCGCCTAAGGGAGGATTTGTCCCCAACCTGTTTAGTTGATAACTCTGTTATTGTACCAAAAAACACCACTCTTTACAATCCCAGCAAAAACAGATACAATAGCGTGGACTATGAAGAAAGATATTCACCCAAAGAACTATCGGCCAGTCGTGTTTGAGGATCTCAACAACGGCTTTCGGTTTCTGACTCGTTCTACTGCGAAGTCAGACGAAACTATTAAGTGGGTAGACGGTAAGGAATATCCGCTTGTTAAGGTACACATCACTAGCCAGTCGCACCCGTTCTTCACTGGCGAAGAGCGCATCGTGGACATCGAAGGCCGCGTTGACAAGTTCAAGGCTCGCGCCGAAGCTGCCGCCAAGGCTCGCGAGGCGCGCATGAAGGCCGCCCAAAAAGCAGCTGCCCGCAAGGCTGCCAAAGCTGAAAAGGCCGAGGCCAAGAACGCCGCCAAATAGCTATTTGCAAGACAAAACCGCCCTGCCATTAGCATATTCGGGCGGTTTTTCTTTATACTGAAAAGAAGATTATGGACCAAAAAGAACAACACTTACGCAAGGAACTGGAAGAACTTACGGAGCGTTTCAACGATCCGGAGATCTACAGCACCAAAGACTATCCAAAGTTGGCGAAACGGCGCACCGAACTGGAGTCGATCATTGCACTGTTTGACGAACGTGCCCGGCTACAAAAAAGTAAGGCCGAAGCCGAAGTGCTGGTGAATGGCGACGATCCTGAACTGGCCGAGCTGGCCAAAAACGAACTGGAGGACCTGGCCACTAGAATCGAGGCTAACGATGCCTCCCTGCAAGAGGCACTAACACCCAAAGATCCCAACGATGAAAAAGACGTTATTGTTGAAATCCGCGCCGCGGCCGGCGGCGACGAAGCTGCTCTGTTTGCTGGCGACCTCTACCGCATGTATGTACGCTGGGCCGAGCATCACGGCTACAAAGTTGAGCTAATTGACGAATCGCCATCAGAAGCTGGCGGCTACAAGGAAATCATCTTTGGCGTGCGCGGTGAAGATATATACAAAAAATTGAAGTTCGAAGCCGGCGTCCACCGCGTCCAGCGCGTGCCTGTTACCGAAAGCCAGGGCCGCATCCACACCTCTACTGCCACAGTTGCAGTATTGCCCGAAGCCGAAGAGGCCGATATCGAAATCAATCCCAACGACCTCAGGATCGACGTCTACCGCAGCAGCGGCCACGGCGGCCAAAGCGTCAACACTACCGACTCGGCCGTGCGCATTACACACTTACCCAGCGGTATTATCGTAACTTGCCAAGATGAAAAGTCACAGATCAAGAACAAAGAGAAAGCCCTGGGCGTGCTCCGCTCCCGCCTGCTTGCCATGAAGATCGAGGAAGAGCAAAAGCAGCTTTCTGAGGCACGACGGAAGCTAATCGGCAGCGGCGACCGCTCCGAAAAAATCCGCACCTATAACTTCCCACAAGACCGCATTACCGACCACCGTATCGGCTACTCGCGCAGCAACCTCCCCGGCGCACTCGACGGCGAAATCGACGACATCATCGAAAAACTCGCCGACTACGAACGCCAGCTGATCAACGAAGGTCAGTAATATGCCTAAAGTCTTTATTACCGGCTCTGGAGGGGTTGGAAAATCAACAGTCATTAAACGGCTCGCAGAGCGCGGTTTTACTGCATACGATACCGACGATATGCCCGGAACTACCCGATTAGAAGACGCAACCGGATCGCCGGCGGCATGGCCGGAGGGATACGTCGACTGGGATAAGTATCGTTGGAACTGGCAGCGTCCCGCTATCGAAAAACTGCTCGCTTCCGACGAAACGGTCTTCATCGGCGCCTACCCAAGCAACTGGCAGGATTTCGTAGATGATTTTGACACAATCATTGCCCTGACAGTAGATCCCAAAACCCATGAAGCAAGGCTCAAGGGGCGCAATACGCACACGCATGGTCAGGACGGGCAGAATATTGCGAAAACGTCGCTACGCAAGCACAAAAGCTGAGCGAATTTATTGCGGTGGGCGCCATTGCTGTAGTCAACGACCGGCCGGTCGATGAGATAGTAGATGAGATAATAAGGATCGCTCATGTCGGTAAATGACTGGCTGATAACTAGCACTAAAGAGCTGCAAGAAGCTGGTATTGCAACCGCTCGCCTGGACTGTCTGGTGCTATTAGAGGACGCTCTGGGGGTTGACCGTGCATCAATACTGGCCAATTTAGACGCTAAATTGCCCCAAAAAACAGAGGTGGACCTGAACACTAAGATTGTTCAAAGAGTCCGACATATCCCTCTTGCCTACATCCGCGGCAAGGTAGAATTTTATGGCCGCGAGTTTGTCATTAACGAACACGTCCTGGTCCCCCGCCCCGAAACAGAAACCATAATTGACGAGCTAAAGGCAGCTCTGCAGAAGACCGTGCCCCACACACGGCCCACAATCGTTGACGTAGGCACAGGCTCTGGGGCAATCGCAGTCACGACCAAGCTGGAATTCTCGCAAGCCAAGGTTATCGCCACCGATATCGACGCCGAGGCAATCAAAATCGCCCGCAAAAACGCAAAAAAGCACGGTGCGGACATAACGCTCTTGAGCGGCGACCTCCTCCAACCCCTGACCGCCAAACACCAGTCAATGGTTATCCTGGCCAACCTACCCTACGTCCCAGAACGGTATGGCATTAACCCAGCCGCGGAGCACGAGCCCAAACACGCCATCTTCAGCGGCAAAGATGGGCTCAATCTATACCGAAAATTCTGGGAACAGATAGCCGCCCTGCCCCGCCAGCCACTATTAGTCCTGACCGAGTCACTGCCGACCCAGCACGACGACATGCTCGACATTGCGCGGCACGCTGGTTTCGAGCTGCGCGGTTCGCAGGACTTCATACAAGTCTTCCAGCCAGCCGCCGACGCCGGCTAGTTGGTTGGCGCCGCACCAAGCGTAACGTCAATTTTCTGCTCTTTGCCGTCACGGAGTATCGTCAAAGTAATCTTGTCACCCACCTTGTGCTTGTTTACTAGTGCCGACAAGCTATTTGTCTGGTCGATATTCTTGTCGTCGATCTTCAGAATAATATCGCCTGCTTTCAGGCCGGCCTTCTCCGCAGGGCCATCCCTGACGATCGGGTTTGCGCCGATGATGCCGGGCGGCGCGATGTAGGCTCCGCGCTTAACGCTCAGACTGTACTGCTCGGCAACGTCGTTCGTGATCGGTATGTATATCACACCAAGATATGGGCGCTGGAGCTTGCCAGTCTGCTTGACGGTGTCGATCAGGCCAACCACGTCATTAATCGGTATAGCAAAGCCGATATTCTGCGCATCGCCGCCAGCGACCGCGGTGTTGATGCCGATGACTTCTCCGTTGAGGTTGACGAGCGGCCCGCCGGAGTTACCGGGATTAATCGCAGTGTCCGTCTGGAACAAGTTTTCCAAGCTCTCGGCACCATTAGTATCAAGCGCTTGAATGTTGCGGCCGTAGCCGGAAATAATGCCCGATGTCACGGTGTTCTGGAACTGCCCCAAGGCGTTACCTATAGCCACCACCGGGTCACCCACCTGCATCTTGGAGGAGTCGCCAATGCGCGCGGGCGTCAGCTTCTTACCCTCGAGGTTATTTATCTTCAAAAATGCAATGTCCAAGCTGTCCCGGCTTGATGTGCGCCCTACGACGGTAACGTCATCCAATTCAGTGCCGTCAGACAAAATAACCCGCACGTCATCAGTGCCGGCAGGCACGACATGGCGGTTGGTTAAAATCAGGCCATCCTCTGTCAAAATAATCCCAGTACCCGCCCCTTGGCTCTCGCTCAGCCCAAAGAAGCCCCGGGTAGTGGCAGTAGTTTCAATCGAAACAACACTCTTGCCAACTTCTTCGGCTATCTGACCGATCAACTCACCTTGACTATTAAGTACAACCCGTTGTGTTTCTACAGGAGTGGTAGTGATTGTTTTGTTCCTGCTTGCCAACCAGCCGCCTGCAAAACCTCCGCTCACGCTTAGAATCACCAGCATGGCCAAGGCCAAAAAGCGCACCCGCGGGTGGTCTGGACCAAATGTAGGCGCGGTATTGGCAGTGCGCCGCGCTGATGCTGCAGGTCTTTTTTGTGTAGAACTTTCTTGCTCTTGCATAGTTCTATTATAGCCCTCCTGAAATAATCTTTTCCTTAAACCGCCGTGCCGGACACTACCGCAACAGCTCGCGGACGGTATCGACAACGTTGACGGTAAGCGACACAACTACTGCAACCGCAATTGCGCATGTAGTCACCATAATCTCGGCCCGCACCAGGCTCGACAGCTTGTCATTGTGATCAAGATAATACAGCACCGCCAAGCCGTAACCGACAGCTACAAGCAACAGCGTAGGCTGGGCAATCGGGCCGTAAAACAGTAGCCAGTGGCCAAGCACCCATGTCAGCGCAGATGCGAAAAACGCCCACAGGTACGAGAGCAACTTGGCGTACGGCTCCTCATAGCTATCGAAGAAATGCCGGGCAGCCAAATAGCAGATAAGCGCAACGGTAAACACCAACCAGTACAATGGGCTGCCGCCCCACTGCATAAACACCGCGCTTAGACCAAATAGCAGACCGGTCATTGCCTGAACAGACACCATCAACGCGCCCGTCGCCGGCTTGATCACCAAGAGCCACAAGGCGTACACGCCGGTCCACAAAAGTTGCATTGTTTGGTCACTCGTGTGCGCCATGAATACCAGCAGCGAAACACTCACAATAATGTCGACTGAGTTATAGCGCACTAGCGCCGGCCAGAAGCGAGGGCGGACCGCAAACATCCGCCACTTACTCAGCAAAATCAGCGCCAACGCCAGCTGTGCGAATTCGATCCGAACCAGGACAAACACCAAGAGCACCAACCCGATGTTGGTAGCCATGTGAGCCAACCGCGAGAAGCCTTTGGTGGGCTTAATTTTGTTGATAAGTGGTCGCATAAGCTATTCGCTCCGGCCTAAGATTATCACAAAATCAACGTCCTGTGTCTGTACGCCCTCCGGCACCTTGGTTGTAGCTTTGACATTCAAACGCTTTTCCAAATAGTTCTTAGTAAACGGCTTCTTGCCGTCAGTGACATCGATCAGAATAGTCCGTGCGTAATCCTGTGTCGGCGCATCACCCACAACCGCCACGTTGTAACCATAGGTCTTTAACTCCTCTGCCGTTTTGGCGGCCAGGCCGGCGATTGTACTACCATTTAAGACTGCAACACGCGCATCTTCCTTGGCAAGATACGGATCTTTCAGCACGTTGCGGATGTAATTCTGAATTTCGCTGTAATCGCCAAAGCCGGCGGTCGGCCGTACCACCGATTGGTCGCCCACGGTATCGGTACGCACATAGTTATTGGGCGGATCGGCCAGACCGATCGATTTTATTTGGGACAGATCCATACCGTTGGCTATATCGAACAAACGAAGCGCATTGTTAACGCTCAGGTCGGTCGACATATGGTCGCCAAACGCGCTCATCAGCTGTGAAATCTTAAGTGGGTTGGTATACGTGCCAGCCGACAGTACTTTTTTGGCGAGTGCCTGGATGAATAAACGCTGTCGTTCAGAGCGCGAGAAGTCACCGCGCAGACTGGTCTGCCGCGACCGTGTAAAGTACAGGGCTTTTGTACTGTCAAAGTGCTGCGGACCGGCAGACACGTTAAGGTAATAATGCTTACCAGTTGTGGAGTCCCATAGGTACTCTTTGACTGCCAACTCAGACGGAACGTCAATATCAACACCACCTACGATATCAACTGCTTTTTTAAATCCTTCAAAGTCGATCATGCCGTAATAATGAATAGGTATGCCCAGCACCTGACTTACGACATCCTGCAACGCCTTAACACCTGTGCGCTCCGCTTTTTCTTTATCTTGAGATTCACTTAATGCGCGGCTCTTGGCATTGGCGTAAACGGCGTTAATCTTGCTCGAACGGCCTTGAACTGTGACCCACAGGTCACGCGGGACACTCACCAGCGCCGCTTCCTTATTGATAGGATCAATACTGGCAACGATGATCGTATCGGTCAAATCGGCCCCAGAGTGGCCCGGCCCGCCCTTGCCCATAAGCAGAATATTCACGCGGCCGTCGCCCTCGCCCCTCAGAAGCTCAGGCGTTACCTCGTTGTTCAGCGCCGGTGCGTCGCCGCCGCCCTTAAACACCTGGTTCAGCTTAAGGATGCCCTTAAAGAGCAAGAATCCCCCGACAATAAATACGAGCGCCGCCAACACAAGTGCCGAGCGCAGCGCCCACTTGCGGAATGTACGCCAACGCCCCTGCTTGCTTCGCGGCCCTTCTTTGCTTTTGTCTCGTTTAATGCTGCCTGGCAGTGTCATGTGGAGTAACGACGACCCGGTTTTTTCGTTTTTTTCATGCTGGGCAGTACCCGTTGCCGTAGCCAGGGCGGCTGCTTCTTGCCTGTTCACATCAAACGAAGCACGCACGGCGCCGGTGCCCGACGATGCCGAATACCAGCCCTCTGGACGCTTAAAATCATCAATCCGACGGCTGTTCGTCGAATGCAGATTACCGAGCCGGGCCGGTTCCATACCCTTTGGCAGCCGGACATTGTAGGTGCGGACGGGCGCATTTAAGATGCCATCCACTACCCGCCGAGGCTGCTTGTCTCTGTTACGACGCCGGAAACCATCCATAGACAACAGCATTCAGTATACCGAATTTAGCACCCGCCCGTAAACGGATTAAACCATAAACAATCAGGCTTTTATACCCAATATTCCACACAACAACGCCTCTCTGCGTCCCACAAATTGCCAGCCTACCCCGATCTCCTGCCATCATGTCCCACTCTAGCTAATATTTGATTATGTAGTTGACCACTACAAACGGCTGCATATTGTTATGTGCCTCATTACCTCCTGTGTCGCTTGCCGTACCGGTGACAGTATGCGAATGCGCGCCATTTGTACTTGTGAAGTTCGCAATGTTTCCTGCGTTACCGCCGCCATCCACCCTGACACCAAAGACAGGGCCACCAGCACCTGCCGGAGACGCACCATTTGCGTTATTGCTACCGAAAGTTGAGTGGTTGTGGTTTCCGTCTACGCTGGTTGAGCCGCTCACTGAGTGTCCGTGTGCGGGTATTTCGGAAGTTGTTAGCGAATGCGTTTCCTCGCCGCCGGTATTGCCGAGAGTTTTGCTGCCAACCATAATCGTAAAAGTCCGCGTGCCAGAACCGTTGCTGGATAGCGTTACCGCCGTACCCGCAATTGCGTTTGCTCGTGACGTCGCGAGCTGGAACGATGTATTGCTCTGGCGAATTATGTAATATGTCCCCGCAGAAAGACCGCCAATATTTGTACCAGTACTGGCATATACCACAGGGGTTCCTGTCTGAATTTCGTTGTCTGCCGTATTGCTTGCACCTGTAACAGTTATGGTATTGCCTGAACGCGACGAGAACGTCAAAACTTTTGTGCCCGTGCCTGCGCCAACGGGCACACGAGCGCGCAAATCCGGCAGGTTAAACGTGGTCGTCCCGTTACCCGCACCATATGTAGTACCGATTACCGAGAATAGAGCGGCATAAGTGGTACGGCTTACCGCCGACCCGTCTGCTATCAACCATCCTGCAGGCGCGGTAGATCCTCCATACATACTTATTGTCCCCACCGGCGGTCCACCAATACAGTCTACCCACGCCCCAGCTTCGTAGCAGCGGAACTTACCCAGGTCGCTGTTGTAATACATAGCACCATCGACGCCTGTTGGGTCACCGCTGCTCGTCTTTGTGTCGAGAATTAGTAGGGTACCTGTAGTGTCACTTACACCAATAACCACGTGAGCGCCACTTATGATGGAAATGCCGCCAGTACCAGCGCTTATGTTGGTTGAACTAGTACCGGTGGTGCTGCCTAGGTTAACCGTTTTGTTTTGAGATCCCGTGCCAAGGTTAAGGATACCGCCCGAAGCTATTGTGTCGATTGTCAGGTTGCCGCTATCGGTACCCCAACTGCTAGTACCATGAGAAAGTATATCTAAGGCTTGAGATGCAGCGGCCGAGATTGTGGCGGTTGAGGCGGCACCAAAGGTCAATGCACTACTGGTAAAGGTGTTGGTATTAATTGTACCGCCAAGGGTAAGGTCGCCAGAGCCAGTAATGTCGCCTATATTGATCAGGTTACCAGCATTATCGATGCGGGTAGTGCCAGCGGTCTGTACGGCACCCGCACTAGTATTGATATTGCCAGAGCTAGCAATAGTGCCAGTTGTCTGGATACCAGCAGCGGTAACGGCAAAGTAGGTAGTGCTGCCGGCATTGTTTTGAACTTCTAGCAGGTTGCTGCCGATTGGCGTTGAGGCGTCACGGACAGTCAACGCGCCCCTGGTACCATCCACGACAATCTCAGGGTTAGAAGAATTGTCGTACGCGCTCTGCAGCGTCACACCCGTCCCCACACAGTTACCAGCACTGGTACAAATGTCGTACGTGCCCGCGCTGAGAGCCGGGAAGCGGAGGGTGGTATTTGCTATCGGGCTAATAAACGTCACTGTGGTGGTATTACCAGAGTCGGTTGCGGTGATGGTCGTGACGGCGTTACCTTGGAGCGTTAGGTCCTGCGTAGTCGATCCGATTACCATTGAGCTACTAGATGTAATCGTGTTAACAGTCAGCGTACCACCGATACCCACATCATTAGTAACGCTCAGTGCAGTACCGGCGGCAGTAAATGAAGTAGTGCCACTAAATGTATTCGCTACAGAACCGCTCTGCGTGTAAC
Source organism: uncultured Candidatus Saccharibacteria bacterium (assembly GCA_937988795.1). Taxonomy (GTDB): domain Bacteria; phylum Patescibacteriota; class Saccharimonadia; order Saccharimonadales; family UBA4665; genus PMNU01. The sequence continues at coordinate 4,970 of CALKHY010000081.1, read as the reverse complement.
CACCAGAGGTTGAGATACCAGCCACTCCAGTCAATACACCACTAGCAGAAATGTTAAGAGCACTTGAGGTAAGCGAGAATGTGCCTGTGCCATTGCCAATGGCTGTGCTGGCAGTGCCAGTGGTGTTAATGTTGGCTGTGCCCTGCACCGTTAACCCAGTCAATGTACCTACACCGGTAATGTTAGTAAACGAACCGCTCTGCAAATCGTCATTAACGATAGTACCATCGAGGATCTTGGCGCTGGTTACTGCGCCGTTTACAATAGTTGCCAGGCCAGTTTGAGTAATAGTAATGTCGCCGCCGATGGCCACGTTTTCCCATCGCGAATTGCTGGCATTGTAAACCAAGACATGACCGCCGACCGGCGTGCTGATGTTTATCGCACTACCCTGAATGCTGGCGATTGTGGGGTTCGGGTATGTACCAGTCAGGTCGCCGCCGGCGGTGCCGGCTGCAGTACAGTTGCCGGTGCTCAAACAAATGTTAGCACTGCTGGCTCCCGGATCCGGTAATATAAACGTCGTGGGCTGTCCCAAGGTGGCGACCTGCAGCGATCCATTGCTGCCCGAACCGGTCAGAATGAGGTTTGGTGTAGTCACGCTTGTACCGAAAGTCGGATCGTTAACGGCATTGAGTGCACCACAGGTGCCGCCGGTGCCCAAGGTGATGCTATCACCGCCGCCAGTGAGGTTACCGGTACCAACTGGACAGGTTAGCGTCACATTGCCTTGCACAGCAGTATTGGCAGTCGATCCATAGACGACAGATATAGTCGGCGTCCAGCCCTCACCCGGGGTACCACTAATGCTAATACCATTACCGGCAGTAACACCCTCAACGTAATTGCCCGTCGTATCAGTACCGAGCGCCACCGAATTGGCTTGGATAGTAACAACACCCGTGTCAGAAACAGCTACATCCCCACTGAATGATACAAACGTTGGAACGCCCGAGGCGTTGGCAATCAGGACCTGGCCGCCTGTGCCGGCTACTGTCACCTGCAATGCGCCAGTACCATTACCGTACAGAACACCATTTGGCGTAAAGCTGCTTGCGCCGGTGCCGCCGCTTGAGACGGACAAAGCGTTCGTCAGCGTCAATGAGCGGGTTATCGTCACCGTGCTACCAGACTGCGTAATAATCGAGTTTGCGATTGTGTTAACACCAGTGAACATCGCAATTGTGCCATTGGTGCCAGTGCCGGTAATCCCATCGGCATCACCGCCATCGTCGTCACTACATACCAGCTGGCCAGAGCCGTCAGTAGTCAAGGCGCCACCATTGGCGAATGTCGTACAATCGAGGTCGGTAAAGATTATTGCACCGGAGCTAGTAATGCCGGCTGCAGCAGTGATGACGCCACTAGAGTCGACCGAGAAGGCATTGCCAGCGCCAACACTCAACGAAACCGCGACGTCCAGAACGCCGTTTACATTCGTATTGCTCTGCAGCTCGATAGTAGTGCCGGCAGTAATGATCACTGAATCGCTTCCGCCGCTGCTAATCGCAAGTGCACCGCTGCTCTGCAGCATCGGCGTGGTAACACTGGTCGAGAAGGTCGGGTCTTGGACGGTCGCAATCGTCAGAGTGCCATTGGCGCCGCCGTCGGTCAGACTAATGTTGCTACCGTTCGTCAAAACGCGCTCATTATTAAGATCGCCGCTCAAGCCCAATACTAGATAACTCGCATCACTCGGGGCGCCGCCGCCTCCGCTGCCGATACAGTTGCCGGTACTCATACAGAACGTCGCATTGCCGCCGGTATCTGGCAATGTGAATTGATAGCTGCCAGATAAGCTTGTCGCCACGATGGAAATAGCGTTACCGGAACCGTCGTGCACGGTCAGAGTACCGGCCTGTGTGAGCGTGCCGAGCGTTGCCGTGCCACCCTGGACCACAAAGTTTCCGCTGCCAGTAATGGTAACGGTACTTCCATCGTCAGACAGCAGCGAATCACCAATCGCCTGCGAGCCAGTGAACTTGGCCAGCCGGTTTGTCGTGCCGCCAGCAGTAGTAACGCCGCCGCCGATGCCAGCACAGTTACCGGTAGTCAAACATATCTCGGCGGTCGCCTGGCCGGGGTCAGGCAGTGTGTAAACAACATTCTGCCCAAGCGGATCTATTTGAATTGAGCCGGTCTGGCCCGCGCCGTCGTGCAAAACCACGACACCCTGCTGCGTTGTAGTGCCGACCGCTACCGTACCACCTTGAACGGTCAGTGTGCCGGCGAATGTTGGACTGTCTGCAACATTCAAGGTCACCGAGCCGCCCGCACCGAGCGTAATGGTGCCGCCACCGGTCATATTGGTACCCGCAGTTACTGCAATCTGGGTATCGCCCTCAACTGCCGTATTAGCAATGCTGCCATAAAGGACAGCTATGGTTGGTGTCCAACCCTCACCCGGGGTGCCAGTGATATCAATACCGTTCCCAGCACTCAGGCCGATCACATAGTTACCCGTAGTGTCGGTACCGAGCGCCACAGAATTGGCTTGGATGGTAACAACACCTGTTTCGCTAATAGCGACGTCGCCGCTGATAGCCACATTCTCCCATTGCGAGTTACTAGCGTTATAGACCAAGACGTTGCCGCCAACTGGGCCCACAATACTCAAATTCGTCCCCTGCAATTTGGCAATGGTCGGGTTGGGATACGTGCCAGTGAGGTCACCACCCGCAGTGCCAGCCACGGTACAGTTGCCGATCGATAGACAAATATCTACGGCTGCCTGGCCGGGGTCAGGCAGTGTATAAATAGTATTCTGGCCGAGGTTACCAACCACGATACTGCCACTATTGCCCGTGCCAGTCAGGATGAGATTCGGCGTTGTGACGCTGGTAGCAAACGTCGGGTCATCAACAGTATTAATAGAACCACAGGCACCGCCGGCACCCAAGGTAATGCTGTCGCCGCCGCCAGTCAGGTTGCCGGTGCCGGCTGGACAGGTTAGAGTCACATTACCCTGCACTGCGGTGCCGGCAACCGAGCCATATAGAACACTCAGGTTTGGCGTGCTGCCCTCGCCACTGTTGCCAGAGACACCCAAACCGGTGAGCGTACCAAGATTGGCCACATAGTCGCCCGTCGTATCCGTACCGAGCGCCACCGAGTTCGGCTGAATTGTAACTACGCCCGTGCTAGAAACGGTCACATCGCCACTGAACGACACGAATGTTGGCACGCCCGAGGCGTTGGCGATCAGGACCTGCCCGCCGACACCAGCCGCAGTCACCTGCAGGGCGCCGGTGCCATTGCCGTAGAGTACGCCGTTAGTCGTAAAGCTGGTGGCGCCGGTGCCTCCGCTGGAGACGGCAAGGGGCGCGCCAAGCACCAAGTCGCCCGCAACAGTTATTGTTGTACCGGACTGCGTGATGATGGAGTTCGCTATGGTATTACTGCCGGTAAATACGGGGATGGTACCATTTGTTCCGGTACCGGTTATTCCGCTGCCTGCCCCGCCATCGTCGTCGCTACATATCAGCCGTCCAGAACCGTCAGTGGTTAATGCACCGCCGTTGGCGTATGTCGTACAGTCTAGGTCGGTAAAGATTATTGCACCGGAGCTAGTAATGCCGGCTGCAGCAGTGATGACGCCACTAGAGTCGACCGAGAAGGCATTGCCAGCGCCAACATTTAACGCCACGGTCACGCTTAGCGTACCTGTCACGTTGGTGCTGTCTTGCAGCTCAATGGTAGTGCCGGCGTCGATAGCTACCGTGTTGCCTGCAGCACTGGAAACCACCAACGCACCGCTGCTTTGCAATATTGGAGTAGTAACACTCGTTGAGAAGGCTGGATCTTGTACGGTCGCAACCGTTAGCGGACCATTGGCACCACCGTCAGTTAGTGTAATGTTGCTGCCGCCCGTTAGAACCCGCTCATTTGTAAGCGTGCCATCGAGTGTCGCAACGAGATATGGTGCAGTATTGGGTGCACTTCCAGTACCGCCGATACAGTTACCAGTCGTCACACACAATACCGCGTCGCCGCCTGCATCAGGCAACCGATAAGTACGATTCCCGCTCAAATTATCAGCAACAATAGTCACTGTATTGGAGCTGCCATCGCTCAGCACCAAGCTGCCAGCCTGGGTCAACGTGCCAAGTGTTGAGGTGCCGCCCTGTACTGTTAGATTACCGCTGAGCGTGAGACTGTTGAAGGTCGGTGATGAGCCGGTAGAAATATTCTGGATAGTATTAACGATACCACCACTTACACTAAAGTTCATGCCGTTAAATTGAGCAATTCCTTTGTTCGATGTACTGGCATCGTCGATGGTTATGGTGTCAACCAGGCCAGTCGCGTTAGCAATAGTTATGTTACCGGTCAGACCGTTTAACGACTGTACGGCGTTAGTCGGGCTCGTACAATTGGCCCACGTTGGCGCGCCACCAGTAGAGACCAAACACAGACCAGATGCCCCGGCTACAATGGAAGTAATAGCCCCTACACCATTACCAACCAACACGCCGTTCGCAGCTAGACTGGTTGTACCCGTACCACCGTTAGAGACGGATAATGGCGAGCCGAGGCTGGTCGTGCCAGTCACAGTCAGGTTGCCGTTAACCGTTATGGTTGTGCCGGACTCGCTCAGTAGCGAATCGGCAATAACCTGGGCGGCGGTAAACTTAGCAATCCGCCCTGCTGTACCGCCAGGGCTTGCCACTGTGCCTGCGCCGCCACCGATGAAGTCCAGCGTTATGTTGCCGTTACCGTCATCGGTCACCACCACCGCCGGATTGGCCGACTGAACGCTTATAACACCGGTATTGGTAATAGTTGTGCCATTAATAGCTATACCGTTTCCGCCAATAAGAGTGACGGCACCCGTCTGACCCTGTACCGATAAAACGCCGGTGTTGACGAGCTGTCCGGCAACTGCACCCAGCCCGGCGCCCAAAGATACTTGGCCTGTCATACCGCCAATCTGCTCTACAACCGAACCGGGCTGCAAAGATCGGAAGAGC
>CALKHY010000080.1 GCA_937988795.1 uncultured Candidatus Saccharibacteria bacterium | reverse complement strand
GAGACGGGCAGAATTTATCAGGGCTTATGGAACCAGGGGGCAACAAGTGGATCCTGTCCAGCAGGCTAAAGATGCGGGCATACTGACGGGTTGACACCCTAAAATGATTATGGTAGCATAAGCAATATGCGAAAAGCCGTCCGCCGCTATCTGGATCAACTGCAACAAGCAGCAGCCGAAGAGAAAGATCCCAAAGAAAAGGATGCAAAACAGGCTGCATACCAGCGGGCATGGGAAGCACACATGCAGGACGTAGCGTACGAGGAACTTCGCACTCAGCACGCACGGCGCAGCACACCTGGCGACCTCCGGGTGGAAGAGCGCATAGAGCGGCGTCTTCGAGAAACCAGAAAACTCGAACGGATCGAAAGAGTCGCCAGTGCGATGGGCTTTCTATTCCCCCCCTTATTCCTGGTTGCCTCGTCGGCCGGCAGGCAGGCAAAACGGATACACAAAAAAGACAGACTTTTTGCGTACGACTCCAAAAAGAATAAGGTTAAGAGCGAAAAACCCCCTTCCGAAAAAGAACTGCTTTTAGGCATTGCCAATAAATCCAGAACAAGAACCCAGCAAGAGGTATTGGAAGGCTACATAAACAAGGATCTGCCCGCTGGTAAATGGGCTGGCCCCTATCCTGTGGGGCGTGTAGGCGCCATGAAACCGGATGGTACCTACCTGACGTTTGACCTCGGTGCCTTCCGCGGTCGTTCCGACTTGACACTGCCTTCTATGACACCGCACACCGATGCGGTCGTGTGGGCCGCAAAACTGCCCGCTCCAAAGAAACACCCGTAAGATCAGATAGATTCATAGTAACCTAGGGGCCACCCCCTTTTATGTGTGCCCTGATATTACACAAGGGCGCAATTTAGAGCGGTTAGCGTTATAATGGTTACGAATATGGCTGTCTATAAGGTACTGCAGGATATCGAGGCCGAGGACAAGCTGATCGGGCCGTTAACGCTGAGGCAGTTTATTTACGCTGCCATCGGAACAATATTCCTGTGGCTGTCGTATGTCTCCCTTACCAAGGGCGCGGCTTTTATGCTGGTATTTTTCTTGCCCATCACAGCAGTAATGGGCTTCTTTGCTTTTCCATGGATGCGCGATCAGCCGACCGAAGTGTGGGCGCTGGCCAAGATCCGCTTCCTGCTCAAGCCGAGGCGGCGCGTCTGGAGTCAGGACGGCGCCAAAGAGCTGGTCGTCATAACTGCACCAAAAAAGGTGTCTGTTGATTACACGAACGGCCTGAGCCAGCAAGAGGTGCGTAGCCGGCTGCGAGCCCTGGCGACAGCGGTTGATACCCGCGGCTGGGCAATCAAAAGCGCCAACCTCACGATTAACCTCGACCCGAATCAAGTAACAACATCGGACCGGTTGGTGGCACCCATTGCAACGGCGCCATCAAAATTAATCGAAGACACCGACATTCGCGCGTCAGACGATATATTGGACGAACAAAACAATGCCAACGCCAAACGCTTGCAAGAAATGATCGACCAAAAGGCAAGAGCTCGCCGTGACCAGCTTATTGCCAACCTTAACAGCGACACGCCGCCCGCCGATAAACCCGCAGCACCCACTGCCACCAACTTCTGGTTCCTGGATCAGCCCACAAAAACCGTCAAGATACCAAGCAACATGGTCACCTTTGGCACACAAATCGTGGCCCCAGGTTCTGCAAGCGACGACACCACCGTCGGCGACACACCAACCGAAGACGAAGCCAGCATTCTTGCCGAGCTCGAGGCGCATAAAGTACCGGCGGCCGATATTACCAGCCACATGCATACCATTCAGCCACTTACTGCACAAACCCAGCACCAGCCGACTCCAGCTCCAACGCCAGCGCCGGCCCCGCCCATGGCTCCCACTCCGGCGCCAATTGCCACACCCCCGATATCCAGTCCACCGCCGGCGACGCCAACACCCCCGCCGCCACAAACACCTCCACAAAACGCTAATGCTCCAGTGACACCGACCAACCAGACTGCTATACTACAGCTAGCGAGCAACAACGACTTGGATGTGGCGACAATTGCCCGTGAAGCCAACCGAGCCACTTCCGGGAACGACGAGGTTGTTATCAAGCTCCGCTAGAGAACAGCAAAAATAGCTCAGGGGGATGGCCAAATAGACTAAATGTATCCCAATTCGCCAAACCAACCAACTGCAGGACCACAGCCCGGCGCACAGCCTGCGCCGCAGGGCGTTGCCATGCCCGGTTTTCAGCCGCAAATTCAGACCAGCAACCAGCAACCAACGACCCAGCCCGCCGTCCAGGGCAATCCCAACAGCACTCAAAACACCTTACAGATTGCCGAGATCAGGGACGGCATCGTGATCATGAACGATGGCTCGTTCCGATCTGTACTGATGGTCAAATCGATCAACTTTGACCTGATGAGCCCACAGGAGCAGGAGGCTGTGGAGTACAGCTACCAAGGATTCTTAAACTCCCTCTATTTCCCGATACAAATATTTATCCGCTCCCAGCGGGTCGACCTACAACCTTACATCGCCAAACTGGATAAATTGCGCAGCGAACAAAACAATATGCTTCTGGCCATGCTGATGCAGGATTACATCGGCTACATCAGCCAGCTCGCCGCACAGACAAACATTATGGATAAGCGGTTCTACATAGTTGTCCCATATGAGCCGCGCGTCGATGTACAGAAGGCCATAACGCAGAGCAGGAACTTCATAACCGGCCTCGTTAATCTCTTTGACACCAAAGAGAAGCGCGTCGTTATTACCGAGGCCGATCTGGAGAAGGCCAAGAACGAACTGCGCAACCGCGTGCAGGCTGTGATGCAGGGCCTTATGCAGTGCAACATACAGGCGCTGCCGCTCGACACCCAGGAACTGATCGAACTATACTACAACACCTACAACCCGGACACTGCAACCCGGCAGCAACTCAAGAACTTCGACGAATTAACCGCCGACATTATCACCAAGGGCCAGGGTCCTGCGCCGCGGCCCGACATGCAACGAGGGGGCATGCAATGAAACGCATAAGTTGGATGCATCTGGGGGTCGTCTATGGCTAAAAAACAGCCGATGGATCCGGCTGCACTGGCTGCCGCACAGAAGCTCCGTGAGGAACAAGAGGTTGCTGCCGCGTTCCAGCGGGGCATTACTGCACTGCGTGACTTCATCGCCCCCAGCAGCATTGAACTGCAAAGCAACTTCTTCCGCCTTGGTACGCGCCTGGCCCGGACATTCTATGTCTACGGCTACCCCCGGCAGCTATACACCGGCTGGCTCAGCCCCATCGTCAATCTCGACGAGATCATGGACATCTCCCTATATATCTATCCGGTTGACAGCCAGGTTGTACTCGACAACCTGCGCAAGAAGGTGACCCAGCTGGAAGCCGCTATGCAGCTCGACGCCGAAAGGGGCCGCGTGCGCGACCCAGGCAAAGAGGCAGCAATCCACGACGCCGAAGAAATGCGCGACAAGCTGCAGGTTGGTGAGGAGCGCTTCTTCCGCTTCGGCTTTTACTTCACCATCTACGCCTCCACTATGGAGGAACTGGAGTTTATTACGCACAAGGTCGAATCCCTGCTGGGGCAACAGCTGGTATACAGCAAACCCGCCAGCTCACAGCAAGAGCAGGGGCTCAACAGTACCGTGCCACAATTTATGGATCAGCTGCAAATCCGGCGCAACATGTCCACCGGTGCTATCAGCACCAGCTTCCCGTTCACCTCGGCCGACCTCAGCCAGGAAGAGGGCATTTTGTACGGTATTAACATGCACAACTCCGGCTTGGTGATTTTTGACCGTTTTTCGCTGGAAAACGGTAACTCGGTCGTCTTTGCCAAATCTGGTGCCGGTAAGTCGTTTACGGTCAAACTCGAGGCCCTGCGCAGCATGATGATGGGTACCGAGATCTTGATCATTGATCCGGAAAACGAGTACGAGCGCATGTGCGATGCTGTCGGCGGCGCATATGTCCGCCTGAGCCTGAACTCCCCGACCCGCATCAACCCGTTTGATCTGCCGCGTACAACCGATCGGGAAGAGGCCGAGAGTGCACTTCGCAGCAATATGATCACACTCCACGGCCTGTTGCGCCTGATGATGGGCGGCGCCCAAGCGCAAATGGTTGGCAACCAGCAGGTCATGACACCTGCGCTGACGCCAGTTGAGGAGTCAGATCTGGATGCTGCACTGATTGAAACCTACGCCAAAGCTGGCATTACCAGCGACCCCTTAACGCACCAATCCACGCCGCCGACCATCACTGATCTGTACGACACATTGCTCCACATGGGCGGCACCGGCCCGCAATTGGCTCAGCGCCTGCGCAAGTACACAACCGGCACCTTTGCCGGCATCTTCTCACAGCAGAGCAACGTAGACATCGACAACCCGCTGGTTGTATTCAACATCCGTGACCTCGAGGACGAACTGCGGCCGGTGGCCATGTACATCGTACTGAACCACATCTGGAACCGTACCAAAGCAGACAAAAGGCGGCGCATTCTCATCATCGACGAGGCTTGGCAGCTCATGAAGTACGAAGACTCCGCCAACTTCCTGTTTAGCCTTGCCAAGCGCGCCCGTAAATACAACCTCGGCATCACTACCATTACCCAGGACGTCGAAGACTTTATGGGTTCGCGCATGGGCCGCGCCATTGTGGCGAACGCCAGCATGCAGTTCCTGCTCAAACAGTCGCCATCGGCAGTCGACATGCTGGCCGATGTATTCAAGCTGACCGCAGAAGAAAAGAAGCGCCTCAGCCAGTTCCCGGTGGGGCAGGGACTGTTCTTTGCCGGCCAGAACCACGTCCACATTCAAGTTGTCGCCAGCCCGACCGAAACCAGCCTGATTACAACCAACCCGCAAGAGGTACAACAACTCGAACAGCAAGGAGAATTTAACCTGCCACAAGGATCAATTGATCTGAACGCAACGCCGCCATACCCGGGGGTCTAGCCTATGCCTACTGCGACATTGCCGGACGACGACGAGCTACAGCGAGTACACAACGACGAGTTCGAGGCTCTGACCAGCCCTGAACACCTCAGTCGCGATGGTAAAAATTTGCGCGACCAGGAGTTTGAAGCCCTGACAAACCCCGAGCACTACAGCCGCGACGCCCAACATCCGATCGAAGACCAGCCAAACATTGCCCAACAGGAAGCCCAACCTGGCCTTATAGACAGAGCGAGAGATGAACCGGACGACGACAATGGATTCTACAAGCGCACAGTGATCAAAAAAATTCCTCGCCGCCGCTACCTTGTACTTTGGGGAACGGGTGGTACCGCTGTTATAGTCAGTATCTACATGGCAATCATGAGCTGGGGCTCAATGCTGCTCCCGTCGTTTAGCAACTTAATAGATAGTCACCGGCTGGCAAGGTTTACCCGCAACCTCACGGTCCACACAGACAATATTGTCAAAACCAAGCTCGCACTGGCTTCAACCAGTGATGCCAAATATGCCGAAATGCTCAGGCGATACGGCGGCGACTTCAACAACAACACCCTCTGGGCCAAGATTAACCGATTCCGGCCAGACAAGGTCGCCGAACGACTGGCCCTCGACATGCAATTTGAAATTGAGGAAAGACGACTACCCGGCGGCGTGACTCGCCTGCGAATAACAGCGGTTAGCTACACCTACGATAATCCCAAATACAACCCCAACAACCCAGGCAAAGAGCCCCGGACAATAACCAGGCGAGTCCCCATCCCGGAACACAACTTTAGCCCGTGGGAAAGAATACGCCACCCCGTAGCATACATTAACTCGGTCATGGGCTACCGAAAGGCTACAAAAGGCCTGGTCACAGCATTGCTCTCACAAGGCAATCCATCCTGGTTTACGAGAGTTATCCAGCGGCTGGCAGTACGCAGTCAGGCCGCCGCCGAGCTTCGGCGTGTACTGGATATCAAAACCTACCGATGGAGCAGGGCAGACGTACAAAGAGCCCAGCGTGAGGGTGTGCAGAACCCCCTAGAAGAAGAGATGGCACGATCTCACAGCGAAGCATTCACTACTGCCAGCGGAGGTGACCGTCTCCCGGTCGATGCCGATGCCGATGCGCGAGAGGCGGCCAGCCAAACCACTGCCTGCACCAAAAATCCGGAATGCATGCGGCAAATAATTGAAAACGGCGACACGATAGCTCCTGAGGCGCGCATCGCACTTAGCGATCGTTTCGACCCCGGTAAGGCCAGCGCTGTTGTTGCCGGAGTCATAGGGACAATCAGCTCTCTTGCCGATATCAGCAACCTCGTCTGCAAGATGTATGAGGCTAGTATCATGGCCTCCGGCAATCTCATCAACTCCAATACCGCCATGGCCGTTGCATCCTACACCTCATTCTCTGCTGCAGCAGCTCAGCGAATTTACAGCGACACACATCCCGACGACCAGCGAGTCCACGCAGCCTTGCTGGGCGGCTATGAACAGCAGATAAACGGCAAAGTGGGACCGGTCGAGCCAGGCGGTGCAGGCAGGTCTAATATATACAAGTATGCCGAGGGCAAGGAGCTCGACACCAGAGAGTCACCTAGCCCGCAGGCCACACCCATAGGATCATTTGCTACAAATCCCTTTGGATTTCTGCCCGGCTCCATAGGGATTGGCCTCCTTACAGCCCTGG
>CALKHY010000079.1 GCA_937988795.1 uncultured Candidatus Saccharibacteria bacterium | reverse complement strand
CACTCGAGCGTCGCTTCCAGCCCATCCAGGTTCCCGAAACCAACAATCCAGAGACGCTCGCAATCCTGAAGGGTCTGCGCAAGCATTACGAAGCGTTTCACGGCGTAACTGTCAGTGACGAGGTACTAGAAGACATCGTGTATTTGGCCAAGCGGTACATCAACGACCGCTTCATGCCAGATAAGGCGATCGACTTGCTCGATGAAACGGCCGCGCACCTGCGTCTCGACAAGGGCAAGACGCCGCCCGAAGTTCGCAAACTGCAGAAAGAGCTGCAACTCGTCAACGCCCGCATCGACGAGGCTGTCGATAACGAGGATTACGAGCGTGCTGCGCGCGAGAAAACCCGCGCCTCCCAAATCCAGGAAGAGCTGAACAAGCTGCAGGCGGTCGATAAAGACACCAAGCGCATTGAGATGACCAGTGAGGACGTGGCCGAAGTTGTGGCACGCATGACTGGTATCCCAGTTAAAAAGGTCATCCGCTCCGAAGCCAAGTATCTGTTGAATCTTGAGAAGAATATTGGCAAGCACGTCATCGGCCAGGACGAAGCTGTAGAGGCTGTTGCCAAGGCCATCCGCCGCAACCGTTCCGGCATTGGCAGCGGCAAGCGGCCGATCGGCTCGTTCATTTTCCTTGGTCCGACTGGTGTAGGTAAGACCGAGCTGGCACGCGTACTGGCCCGTGAATTCTTTGGCAGCGACGACGCGCTGGTCAAGATCGACATGAGCGAATTCGGCGAGCACCACAACGTTGCCCGCCTGGTTGGTGCGCCGGCTGGATACGTCGGATATGACGACGGCGGCCAGCTGACCGACAAAATCCGCCGCCGTCCGTACAGTCTCGTCCTCTTTGACGAGATTGAGAAGGCACACCCCGACACCTTTAACATGCTGCTGCAAATCCTCGAAGACGGGGTACTGACCGACGCCAAGGGTCGCAAAGTCGACTTTACGAACACCATCGTCATCATGACCAGCAACATCGGCGCCGAGAAGTTGCAGAAAGAAGCAACCCTGGGCTTCACAGCCAGCCGCCAGACCGACATTGACGACCTGGACGAGCTGCACCGGCTCAACCGCGACAAGGTGCTGGACGAGCTCAAGAAGCGCACCCGCCCCGAATTCCTGAACCGTATCGACAAAGTCATCGTCTTCCGCGCGCTCACCAAGAAGGACATTTACAAGATTATCGACCTGCAGATCAACGAACTGAACGAGCGTCTGCAAAAGAAGGGTATGGCCATCCGCCTGACGCCTTCCGCCAAGCAGTACCTGCTGGAGAACGGCTACGACCCGAAGAACGGCGTACGTCCGCTGCGCCGCCTCATCCAGGACACGCTGGAGGATCACGTTGCTACGGCGTTGCTTGACGAAACCTACGAAAAGGGCGACATCATCTCCGTCGGCGCTAAGAAAGACAAGCTGACCTACTCAGTCATCAGCGAATAGTGTGCGCTAACCCACTAGCGGTTGTTCTCTTTTGTTAGTACACTAAAATTTATGAGGTTTATCCGAAGGTTTTGGCCGCAGGCTCTCTTAGTCCTGTTGCTGGTTTCTGGTGTAGTTTTTTGGAGCCGGCATAACGAAATACTGGACTGGGTGGCGACGCGTGGCTACACGCCGCCGGCGCATGTTGCGGCGTTGGTCGAAGATACTACGATGACGCCGTACGCCCAGCGGTTGTTTTACGTCAACCGGCCGGCCGTGCAGGACAGGCACGAGTTTAATGAAAACTGCACCGACCCGTCGGAACAGGTCGCCGTACTGGGGTGTTTTGTCGGTAACCGCATGGGCATTTTTATCTACGACGTGACAGATGAGCGCCTGGAAGGCATCAAGCAAGTCACCGCTGCGCACGAAATGCTGCACCAGGCATACCAGCGCTTGAGCAAGAAAGAAAAAGCGCGCATTAACAAGCTGCTCGAGGACTATTACAAGAACCGCGCCAGTGACAAGTTAAGAAACAAGGTCGCCAGTTACCAGCACCAGCACAGTAACCAGGAACAGCTGCTCAACGAGATGCATTCGATTTTTGGCACCGAAGCA
>CALKHY010000078.1 GCA_937988795.1 uncultured Candidatus Saccharibacteria bacterium | reverse complement strand
TTATGCCCTATATGGGCACGTTCCACGGCATTTGCGTGCGGATTCTTCGCCAGGATGGCGAGCACATCGGCATTCCGCGCAACTTCGTGATTTTTGACGAATCTGACCGGCAGGCAGCAGTCAAGCAAGCTGCCAAGCAACTAATGATCGATGAAAAAAGCTTTCCGGCTAAGGTGTTAAGTGGCATCATCAGCGCAGCCAAGAACGAGCTCAATGATCCGACCGAATACGCCAACATGCCCGGTTCAACCCCAGCCCAGCGCGCCGCCGCACAGGTGTATCCGCTGTACGAAAAAGCGCTCAAAGACGCCGGCGCACTCGACTTCGACGACCTCATCGGCCGCACTGTACACCTGCTCACCACCCAGCCCGAAATCCGTAAGAAATGGCAAGAGCAGTTCAAATACATCATGATCGACGAGTACCAGGATACCAACGCCGCGCAATACAAGCTCGTCAAACTCTTAACGAACGAAAACCAAAATATTGCCGTGGTGGGCGACGACTGGCAATGTCTGGCGCCGGGCAGCCTCGTTGAAACCAAAGACGGCGTTAAAAAGATTGAAGATGTGCGCAAAGGCGAGCTGGTTCGATCGGCCAGCGGATATGGCAGCACAAACTATTTTGAGGTAACTGCGCGGAAAACATTTAAGTATAACGGCGAGATTGTGCGCATCAAAACGGCATCGGGCAAGGAGATACACTGCACGCCGAACCATTTGCTATTTGCCAGGTGGGGAAAAACGGACGCCTATTTTGTGTACCTGATGTATGCGCGCGATAAAGGGTACCGCATTGGCATGGCCAAGGGTATACGTTTTGACGGCAAGAGAGATGACATCGGTCTTCGCGTGCGTGCCAACCAGGAGCGAGCCGACCGCATGTGGGTGCTGAAGGTATGTGATAGCCGCGAAGAGGCCGCGTACGTCGAGGCACTACTGGCATACAAATACGGCATCCCGATGCTTGTGTTTCATGCCTTTGACAACCGATCGATGAAGTTTGGCCAAAAGTACATCGACGCTCTGTATTTGGAGATCGATACAGTTAGAAGGGCTAAAGAGCTCATGTCCGATCTGGGCATCTCCTTTGACTATCCGCACTTCATCCCGCAAGCCACTACCCGAAACGGCAGAAAACGCGTTAATGTGAACGCCGTGCTCTTTGGCGACAAGCGAACTTCAGGAAGGAGCAGCTGGTCGGCAAGCAGGCTTTCGGTCAACACGTCGGACCGGCAAGACTTGAAGATGTTCGAGGAGCTCGGATATGCGGTCAGGTCTGGGCGCGCTGGTACATTCAGGACCGAAATTCATAATTTGGATTACGGCAAAATTGAGGAGATACTAGAGCGGGTTGCAGCAGAAGGCAGCGAGTTACAGATAAATCGGTATGGATTTTTGACGGACAAAAAGTTTTCATTCTTGCCCGCCATACAGATTCATCCCGGTATGGTTTTGCCAACGCTTGAGGGTGACGAGCTTATTGAGGACGTGGTTATTGACGTTACAAAAGAGGCTTATTCGGGGACGGTGTATGACCTGGACGTTGCGAAAGTGCACAACTATATAGCGAATGGCGTAGCAGTGCACAATTCAATTTACTCATGGAGGGGTGCGGATTTTCGGAATATTTTGAATTTTGAGAAGGATTATCCGAACTGCACGGTCATTAAGCTGGAGCGCAACTACCGGAGTACCAAGCCGATTCTCGACGCCGCACATGCGGTGATTACCAAAAACCAACAGCGCAGTGACAAGCGACTGTGGACCGACGCCGAGGGCGGCCTGCCGGTGCAGATGCTGCAGGTGGGTAGTGAGCGGGCCGAGGC
>CALKHY010000077.1 GCA_937988795.1 uncultured Candidatus Saccharibacteria bacterium | reverse complement strand
TCAGTGACTGGAGTTCAGACGTGCGCTCTTCCGATCTGCGGACATACTGGACAAGCTTTATACTGACCTCGCCGATGCCAACATCGAGGTGACAACCGATGAGGTAGCGCTGGACGACGTGCCGGTTGACGACGTCGTGCCGCTCGACGACGAGTGGGTGCTGGAAGACGGCGAAGAACCGCTCGTCGAAGATCAGCACTACCTGGACGACATCGCTGATGACAGCGTGCGCCTGTACTTGCGCGAAATCGGTAAGATCCCGCTCCTGAGCGCCGAAGAAGAGCTGGAGCTTGCCAAGCGCGTCGCCAAAGGCGATAAAGAAGCCAAGGACAAGATGGCCGAGGCCAACATGCGCTTGGTCGTCTCCATTGCCAAGCGCTACGTCGGCCGCGGCCTTGACCTTCTGGACCTGATCCAGGAAGGCAACACTGGTCTGCTCCGCGCTGTCGAGAAGTTTGACCCGGACAAGGGCTTTAAGTTTTCGACCTACGCCACCTGGTGGATCCGTCAGGCCATCACCCGCGCTATTGCCGACCAAGCGCGCACCATTCGTATCCCGGTACACATGGTCGAAACCATCAACAAACTGCTCCGCACCCAACGCCGTCTGACTCAGGAGCTCAACCGTGAACCGACCAACGAAGAAATCGCCGCAGCAATGGACATCGACGTCGACAAGGTCGAGCACATCATGAAGATCAAGCAGGACATTTCGTCCCTTGACGCTTCGATCCGCGATGACGAAGAAGAAAGCGTGCTCGCCGACTTTATCGAAGACGAAGACACCATCTCACCGGAAGAGTCCGCCACCAACCAGCTGCTTAAAGAGCAGGTGAAGGAAATGCTATCCATCCTCACCGAGCGCGAGCAGAAGATCATCCGCCTGCGCTTCGGCCTGGAAGACGGCAAGCAGCACACGCTCGAAGAAGTCGGCCAGGAATTTTCGGTCACCCGCGAACGCATCCGCCAAATCGAAGCCAAAGCCCTTGCCAAACTCCGCAAGCACAAAGACGCCCGCAAGCTGCACGACTACATTAAGTAATTTCGTCTGCCACGCGTGGTTTTCACCCCTATTCAGGCGAAATTAATCGCGAAAGAGGAGTGACCCCACGCGCCGCAACCGTTCGTCCAGCGGAGTGCTCCGCAATACACGAATTTCCTCAGGTGTTGAGTGCGGGCCCAGACCGTGCCGGACTGCATGCCGGCTTGCAGCCCACCGTTCCAGCATGAGCATTTCCCTGGCTATACTGTCCAGAGACAATCGGCGATGGGCGTTCTCCTGCCGCTCTAAAAGCATGATTTTTTGTTTATCGTTGTCGGTTGGTAGCGAGGTGTCCTGCAACACCTCTTCCAGTCCCTGGCGCTCGTTTTCCGAGAGCAGCCAGTATCTGGGGTCTGCTGCGCGGCGCAGGAATTGATACTCTTCCGGATGGATGCGCTCGCCGAATCGGCTGTAGACCGCCCGATCGTTTATGGATGAGTTCTCCCGAACAAAACCGGCAACGTATTGCTGGAAACTTCTAAATTCTTCGTAACTGCCGGGCACATAATAGCCGCTGGCAATCTGGAACGCCTGGTCATAGCAGGTAACGAGGGGTTGCTGGAAAGTCTCTGCCTGTGTCATAAGTAAATTTTACAATAATAGTCACAACAAATCAATTTTCTGAAAATACGTGAAGTGATCGGAAAAAATAACAGGGTTGGTATACAATAGGAGTCATGAACTCTACATTAAAACTTATCGGTTTAGCCGGAACGGCCGGATCAGGTAAAAACACCGTAACCGAACTTTTGGGCAAATTATTCGGGTTTCAGGACCTTAACACCAGTGACGCTGTCCGGGCGCTTACCCGGCATGTTTACCATTTACCGTCCGATTTTAACCCTGTACGCGACCAGCTGTACGTCGTGGCCAACTATATGCGCAACGAGGTGCATCCTGCGGCCATGGTCAAAATTTGCATCTTGGAAGCGCAGGCGCTCAAGATTAAGCGCGGCGTCATTTCGGGCCTGAGATCAATGGGCGAGGCTGACGCCATTCGTGACGCTGGCGGTATTATCATCGGTGTTGATGCAGACCCGAAGATCCGATACGAGCGCATCTTTAACCGCGGCCGCGACACAGAGGCGCAGAAAACATTCGAGCAGTTCCTGGAGCAGGACGAGTACGAAAACCGCGGCCTGTCCGACGCCGGTCCTGCACGCGGCATCCGATACATCCTCGATAGTGCCGACGTACTTATTAAAAACGAGGGCAGCATAGAAGACCTGGAGCGCGAGATTCTGGAGAAGATCGCACCGCTTTTGAAGTAGTGTCATGGAACAAGCCCTTGCCAAGCTGGCCAAGTACAAACAAGCGATCGACGCCGACATCGATGCGTATGCCAAATCGGTACGCAAAACGACGCTCGAACAGTACGGCCAGCGGGTGTTGGATGTAGAGGTTGATCTGTTTTTGGATATGCTCCAGCGCGGCGGCAAGCGCATCCGCGGCGGACTAGTTATGGCTGGCTACGAGATGTGTGGCGGCACGGATCAGAAGATGATCGTGCAGGCGGCGCGTGCTATCGAGATGTTGCAGGCGTACATTTTAATCATCGACGACATCCAGGACCGCTCAAGCCTCAGGCGTGGCAAGCCGACCATTCACAAGCTTGTTGAGGAATATCACCAGGGACACCAGCTCAAGGGCGACCCGGCGCACGCTGGCATCAGCCTGGCGCTCATGGCCGCTATCTCTGGCGCGCATATTGCACAAACGGTGCTCGCCAATCTGGACGCAGATCCAGAACGTAAGATTAAAGTCCTTAGCATCACAAACCGAACCCTGGCTATTACCGCCCACGGCCAGACACTCGATATCATGAACGAGCTGGTCGACATGCCGTCCGAGGAGGACATTGAGCGCGTACTGGAGTGGAAAACTGCACTTTACACCGTCATTAACCCCTTGCAGGTCGGCATGGTGTTGGCCGGCGCCGGGTGCAAAGTAACCACGGCCATCAGCGAGTACGGCCATTACGCCGGCAAGGCATTCCAGATTACCGACGACATCTTGGGTATCTTCGGCGACGAAAAGGAGCTTGGCAAAACGCCTGGCGACGACATCCGCGAAGGCAAGGGCACGCTGCTCGTACTCTACGCATTCAAACATGCAAAGCCTAAAGACAGGGCTTTTTTGCAGCAATGCCTCGGTAACCAGCGGCTCACGAGCGAAGCGTTTGAAAAATGCCAGCAAATTATCAAAGACTCGGGTGCCCTAGACTACGCCCGCCAGCTCGTCGCCGACAATCTGGAACAAGCAATCCAGGCACTCGACAGGCACGCTGGTCTCTGGAGCCAAGAGGGTGCCGACTTCCTAAAGGGCCTCACCCGCGCCCTCCAAACCCGTGTATCTTAAGAACTTGGAGTATACTGTTTAGAGTATGAGTAAGAGGTTGGTAGTTATCGACGGCAAGAGTGTGTTTTACCGTGGCTATTATGCCATGCCCAGCCTCTCGACCAAGGATGGGCGGCCGACGGGTGCGGTGTACGGCTTTGCCGTGATGGCCCTGGAGGTAGTTAAGAAGCTCGACCCGGATTATGTGTGCGTGGCCTGGGATAAGCGCCACACCAATGTGCGCGCCCGCGCAGCGCTGTATCCGGCGTACAAGGCCAACCGCAAGCCTGCGCCAGAGGATTTTTACGATCAGGTAGAGATTTTGCGCGAGCTGCTTGATGCTCTAGGCTGGCCGCTGTACGAGCTGGACGACTACGAGGCTGACGACATCATGGCCACCTTCGCCCACCAAGCCAAAGCCAAGGGGATTGAGACGTATCTGGTGACCAGCGACCTTGATGTGCTGCAGCTCATTAACTCCCACACCCACATCTACACGCTCAAGAAAGGTGTCAGCACCATCGAGTTGTTCAACGAAGCGGCGTTCGAGGAAAAATATGGCGTGAGCGCGCACCAGTGGGTGGATGTGAAGGCGCTCAAAGGCGACGCGTCCGATAACATTCCGGGTGTTGCCGGCATCGGCGAAAAGACCGCGCTGGATTTGATCGACAAATACGGCGATTTGGACGGCGTGTACGCGCACCTGGACGAGCTCAAACCAGCCCTTCGCGCCAAACTCGAAAAAGACAAAGACATGGCATACCTCAGCAAAAAGCTGGTGCAGCTGTTCATTGATGCACCTATCAAGCTTGACCTGGACAAAATGAAACGCCAGCGGGGCATTACGCCCGAGTTTGTGGCTATGCTGAAGAAGCTCGAATTCCGCACGCTACTCCGCCAGGCAGAAGAGCAGCTGAGCAAAGAGGCGTTCGCGGAGGTCAACCAGCCCGAAGAGAAGCTGGAGCCTGCAAAGGCGGTTGAATTTAAAGCAGAAGATTATCCAAAAAGCCAGCCGCGCGTTGTCGCGCTCAGCCCGGACGCGCATAACTTATGGATCAGCGCCCGCCCGGGCGAGTACAGCATACTGCCGCTGAGGGAATCGGGCGACCTTTTGAGTGGCCCGCTTATCGGCCATAACTTGAAGGGATTATTCCGCGCTTGCCTGGCGGCCGACCTGCCGTGCGGCGGCCGCGTGGAGCACGACACGCGCATCGGCGCGTTCCTCATCAACAGTCTGGAGCGCTCGCTGGAACTCACCGACCTGCTCGACCAGCCGGTAGACTCTACCGAGCCGGGTGAGGTAATCGCCGCCATCTGGAAAACGTACGAAAAACAGACTAAACAGTTTGAGGAGTTGCCCAAAATCGCCAAATTGGCGCGCGAGATCGACTTCCCAACTATCTGGCTGCTCGCCAAAATGGAGCACCGCGGCATCCGGCTGAACGTTCCGTACCTCGAAGAAATGGGCAAGGAGTTTGCCAAAAAGATCGG
Source organism: uncultured Candidatus Saccharibacteria bacterium (assembly GCA_937988795.1). Lineage (GTDB taxonomy): Bacteria > Patescibacteriota > Saccharimonadia > Saccharimonadales > UBA4665 > PMNU01. The sequence goes on along the minus strand of CALKHY010000077.1, from coordinate 7,252 downwards.
CATTGTCGAGCGCCGTATTTACGCCATGGCGGGGCAGGAGTTTAACATCGCCAGTCCTATCCAGTTGGCAGACATTCTCTACAGCAAACTCGGCCTGCCGACCGCCGGCATCAAAAAGGGTAAAACCGGCTACAGCACCGGCGCTGTGGAGCTCATGAAGCTCAAACCCTTGCACCCCATCATCGAGCAGATACTTGAGTACCGCGAACTTACTAAACTCAAAAGTACGTACATCGACGCCCTGCCCAAGCTGGTGGATAAAGACAGCAAGCTCCACACCACCTACGACCTCGACGTTGCCGCCACCGGCCGCCTGAGCAGCAACAATCCGAATCTGCAGAACATCCCGACGCGCACCGAAATCGGCCACGCCATCCGCGCCGCCTTTGTGCCGGCAGAGGGCAACGTGTTCGTGGGCGCGGACTACAGCCAGTTCGAGCTGCGCCTCTCGGCCGTCCTGGCCGGCGAGGACGAGATGATCAAAGCCTTCAACAATGACGAAGACATCCACACTAAAACCGCTGCCGAGCTCTATGGCGTGCCCGAAGGCGAGGTTACGAAGGATATGCGCCGCCACGCGAAAGTCGTAAACTTTGGCATCCTCTACGGCATGAGTCCGCACGGCCTAAGCGTGGCCACCGGTATGACGATCGAACAATCGCGCCAGTTTATCGACAAGTATTTCACCATCCGCGCCAAAACCCGCAAATACATCGACGACATCGTCGAAAAATCCCGCGAGCAAGGCTACGTCGAAACCATGTTCGGCCGCCGCCGTCCCACGCCAGACCTCAAGAGTAGCAACTTCGCCGTCCGCGAAGCCGCCAAACGCTTCGTCATGAACATGCCCATCCAAGGGACTGAGGCCGACCTCATGAAAATGGCCATGCTCAAGGTAGAAGAAAAGCTGGACGGCCTCGGTGAGCAACTCCTCCAAATCCACGACAGCATTTTGGTGGAGTGCCCCAAAGAAAACGCCGAAAAAGTAGGCAAAATCTTAAAAGAAACAATGGAAACCATCTACAAACTCCCAGTCAATCTAAAAGTAGATATAAAAGTGGGCGCCAACTGGGGAGAGTTATAGTAGTAAACCCGATTTTGGCAATTCGCTTATGCTAACATGATAAGAATGTCACAGACAAAAACACACTAAAAGTTCATGATTCGTTCATAAAGGAGTGTTAATCTATGGTTATAAAAAACAACAAGCAGGGGGACGCCATGGATGTAGCACTGCCAAAAGGCTCGATTCATCAGCCCAAGTCGTCACGCCCCAGTCCGTCCAAAGGCCTCATCAAAGCCGCTAGTTAGACAACGCCCGATTCTGATCGTTATGGCTACGAGCCTGCTCCTGATTGATACCAACATTATTTCCCAAGCTCTCGTCCCTAGTCATACGGCTGCTTATGCAGCCCTGTTTAAGGACTTAGAGGCAAAATATGATCGTTTTGTAGTTAGCGGTTTTACCAAATACGAGTTGATGTGTTCGTCAGACAAAGAGCACAGAGCAAAGATTGATAACTACATAGCAAACGACATGATTCTGATCAGCCTGTCTCAGCCGCTCATGGACTTTGCGGCCAGAGTTTGCTTTTTATATGGGCACCACAAAAGCACTAAGGGTCACAAGATTGGTATGGGCGATATAGTTAATGCGTCACTGGCGATAATAAAGAAATGCCCGATATTAACTATGGACAACAACGACTATCCAACCCCTTTCTTCCAGGAGATAGATCGACGTCGAGTTACATATGATACAGGCAAGAATAAAGAAATGACAGATACGGTCTATATACTAAAACCGGACTTAGAGAACTTAAGGACGTGCTTTGAGGCCTACGAAGTATAACTAGCATTTGGGGCCGTGGAGGATAGCTTGCCGACACGGCGGCGGAGTTTTTTGGAACGCTGTTTGGCTACGGCCCGTTTACCCCAGTAGCCGCCGCCGTTCTTTGCCCCAGCATGTTCATTTTGATCACTCTACCCATAACAGCAGATTGTAACAACACTTGGTAAACACTAAAGTCAAAATCATCCTCATTTTTGATGCTATAGCATCAAAAGTTTGGATTATGTGGGGCGACACCCTGGGAGGTTCAGGGGTGGAGGAGGTGGGTGAAGCGACGGCGGAGCTGGGCGTCGCCGTCGATTTGGGAGATTTCGACGTAGGTTACGAACTTGCGGACGCCGATGTATTCGGTTAAGGCCTCCAGTTCGGCGCGGCAGGGGAAGGGATGGATCCAGATGCTCTTTTGGAGCTGCTGGAAACCTAGCCAGCGCAAGCGGCGACTGAGTAGATTGCGTCGATGTTTTAGGTCTTCGGGAATGTCGAAGAAGACAAGCCGCCATTTTTCATCCCAGACATCAGGGCGGGGGATAGCAAGATCATCGAGGCCTGACTTGGCTAGTGTTTCTTTGCCTTTTGGAGTTAGACGGATGCCATTCTGGTAATCGCGGGTTTCGTAAGTGATCAGCCCGCGCTGTTTCATGTAGTGGATCGTTTGCTTGAGTGCTCGCTCGCGGGCCCGTTCATCCAGGCGGTCCAGCAGTTTCATTAGTTGCTTGTCGAATACTTTTGCGGCATTTGGTACGAGGAGTGCAGTGGTCAAAAATCCGCCGCCGGCAACAAAGCGCAAAATACCATCCATCACCGCTTGCCGCGTATTTCTGTCAAAGATTTTTTCTTTCATCCACCCCCCTGTATCACCGCACTATACTAACATTTGATGCTATAGCATTGAAAGTTATGATTTGTGTCTCAAGGTTTGGCTATTCATTTTGATAGAATAAGCGCATGATTAAGGCTGTGGTTTTTGACTGTTTTGGGGTGTTGGTGGGGCAGGGGTATTGGACGGTGTACCGCAAGCTTGGCGGTGATTTGGAGAGAGACGGTGCGTTTCTGGACAGTCTGCTGGATAAGGTAAATTTGGGCAAGATTACGAGCGACCAGCTGGCGATGCTTGTGAGTGACCGTCTCGGTATTTCTATTGATGCGTATCGTGCGGCGATGCGGGCAGACCAGCAGCCGAATCTTGAGGTGTTCGATTACATCCGCGAGCTCAAGCCGCGCTACAAAATCGGCATGCTCAGTAACGTCACGCGCGCATCGCTGGAGCAAAAGGTGCCAAAGGAGCTGCTCGATTTGTTCGACGTCCTGGTTCTGTCCGGTGAGGCGGGCCTGCTTAAGCCCGACCCGGCCATCTACCGCCTGGCGGCAGAGCGCCTGGGTGTTAAACCAGAAGAGATTGTCTTTACGGACGACCACGAGGAATATGTAAACGGCGCCAAAGCAGTGGGTATGCATGCCATTCTGTTTAAAGATCTGACCGATTTTCAGCGTGAGTTTGCGGCACTTACGGAGTAGCCTGGCGTTACTTGATGTAGTAAGTGACAGTTACCGAGTAGGTGAGTTTGTTTTCGCCGGGGCGGATGGATAGGGAAGTGCTGGCGATGTTGTCTCTGGTCTCGGCAATGAGGCCGTTGAATATCGGGTAGGTGCCAAAGCCCGAGGCGTCGTTGACGGTCTTTACATCAGCCAGCTTAAAGCCGAGGTCTTTGGCGGATTGTTCGGCCTTGCGGCGCGCATCTTTGATGGCATCCTCGCGCGCCTGCGTTTCGATCTCCTTGCGCTTGGCTTCGCTAAAGGTGGCCTGCGGCGAAATTGTGCCAGTCGGCGTGGTGGATACTAGGTAGTCCTGCACCTTCTGGGCAAGTTCGTCGTTTCGCACTGTAACGGTTAGTCGTAAGGTGTAGGTAGTCTCATTGCTGCCGCCTTCGCCGCGCACGGCAGTGGGGTATGCCCAGGCATCGGAGTTGGTCTTGATGTCTTTATCCTCTACGCCCAGGTTCTTGAGGCCGGCCACCACCTCGTTGCCCTTGGCAGTCATTTGCTCCAGGGCGGCATCTTTGTCGACGTTTTTGAACTCGTATGCCGGGTAAAAGATAAATTCGTCAGGGCGGGCGCTTACTGTGGCCGTGCCGGTGACGTCGATCGTGCGGTCACTGGTTTTGCTTGCGTTCCATGGCCGCCAGGCAAACAGCATTGCCGCAATAACAGCGAGCAACACAATTGAAATTAGGCGATAATCCAAGCTGATATTTAATTTGCGTCGTGACTCCATACAAATACTCCTTATGTTTAGTTTCGCCCGCGCCGCAGGTTTCGTCAACCTGCTACACTGGAAGCATGAAGTATTCGTTCGACGGCTATAACTACCTGATACGTCTGGACAAGGGTGAAAAGCTGACCGAGTCGCTGGAGCGGTTTGCAGCCGAAACCAAGATCGAAGGCGCGTGGGTCAGCGGCCTGGGCGCCGCACTGGAAGCGACGCTCGGCTACTACGATCTGGAAAAGAAAGAGTACGTCTGGCGGCAGTTTGAGGGCGTGCGCGAGATCGTCTCACTTACCGGCAACCTGGCTTACGACGAGGACGGAACGTTTATATTCCACCTTCACGGCGTATTAAGCGACGAGCAATACCAGACGGTCGGCGGGCACGTAAAGGACCTGACGGCTGGTGGCACGCTCGAATTGTTCATCCACCGGGCCTACCAGCCGACCAGGCGTAAGTTGGACGAGAACACCGGTCTTAAGACGCTGGATTTGTAATCAGTAAGTAAAATTGATGCTATAGCACCATTATGTTATAATTTGTCCAGAGTATAAGGTGTTCGCTGGACATATGAATTTCCGATTTATCCTTGGATTTGTAGCTACAGTCGCACTGGTCGTACTGGTTGCTGTTTTGGTGATCCGCGGCCTGAGCGGCGGCGGCCGTCCGGCTGATCAGATCGACCTGATTGATTACAGCAAAACCCAGACGGTTATGCGCATGATCATAACCGGACCAGTCAAGGCCGATCAGGAGCACCGTTCGGTTCGGGTTACTGTTGGCCGGTCTTCCAATACCATCGAGATGATCAGCGGCTACGAGGGCAACGTTATCGACAGCAGGACATACCCCAGCAACGAAAGCGCCTACGCGACGTTCCTGCGCGCTATTGACCTGCAGGGCTACACCCGGGGCGACACCAACCCAGAGCGCGAAGACAGCCGCGGCTACTGTCCGACCGGCCTGACGTACACGTTCCAGATCATCACCGGCTCTGATACCGTCCAGAGTCTTTGGACTACTACCTGCGATCGCGGTACGTTCCGCGGCAATGCCCGTATTATCCGCACTTTGTTCCGCGAGCAAATCCCGGACTTTGGGGAGTTTGTCCGGGGAACCGGTTTGAGCTAGCAGGGCGTCACCCCTCCCGAGATGTTAGTCTAGCCGATGCGGAACATGATTTTGCGCTTGGTGTTGGCTGCTTTTTGCAGGGCAAGTATTTTGAGGCGCAGGGCATTGGCCAGTGCCGCGCTATGGACAGTTACCACCAGCGTCTCGCCATGCAGACCCACCCGCGCCTTGACGCCGAATTCCTGCAGGATGTAGCGTTTAATTGCGCCGATCTCGTCAGGCTCCTCCGGACTGTAACGTCCCAGGATTTCTGCAACACTTTCCATATCTAACAGTGTACACTAAAGGGTATGCCAGAATTACCCGAAGTGGAGACGATTCGAATCGGCTTGAGCGCCCTCTTGCCTGGGCGCCGCGTTATTGACGTCGCGCACGACTGGCCTAAGAGTTTTCCGAACGCCGAATCGGACGTGCAGCGTTTCCTCGTTGGTGCAACTATCACGGATATTCGCCGGCGGGCCAAAGTGCTCATCGTTGGTTTGGACAGCAAATATTCCCTCGTCATCCACCTCAAAATGACTGGCCAGCTGGTCTTCCGCAGCGCGGCCGTCAACTTTGGAGCAGGACATCCGACAGATAGTCTGGTGGGCGAGCTGCCAGACAAATCCACCCGCGTGATTTTTGCGTTCGAGGACGGCAGCAAACTGTTCTTTAACGACCAGCGTAAGTTCGGCTGGGTGCGTCTACTGCCAACGATCGAGGTGGAAGAGCTGGATTTCTTTAAGAAAGTCGGGCCCGAGCCGCTGGCCGACACGTTTACGGCGGACGATTTCGTAACGCGACTCATGTGCCGCCCCAAGAGCGGCATCAAGGCCGTACTGCTTGACCAGACGATCATCGCCGGCATCGGTAACATTTACGCCGATGAGTCGTTGTGGGCGGCCAAAATCCATCCGCTGACGCGCGTCATGGACGTACCGAAGACCAAGCTTAAGACACTTTACACCGAACTGTGCCACATCCTCCGCCTGTCCATAGAAAAAGGCGGCTTTACAGACAGAAATTACGTCAACCATGAAGGCAAGCGCGGCAGTTACCTCCCGTTCGCCCAAGTCTTCCGCCGCGAAGGCCAGCCCTGCCCGCGTCATCCCAACACCACCATCATCAAAATCCGCGCCGCCGGCCGCGGCACACACATTTGTCCTGCATGTCAGCAGTACTAGGTGACGTTTGCGGGTCAGTTTTACTCCCGCCATGTAGAGCATTAATCAAACTGTCTACATAGTGGATAGCCTTAGGGATTACGGATGGTTGATATTTTTATAAAAATGTGCTATTGTTTTACTAGTTTCACTACATAGAACAAAAACAAACATCACCATGTCAGAGTCAGAAATCAAAACAGATAACGGTATCGAACAGGTCCGCGCGCACTTCTTGTCCCTCTTTGATCTTCCCCCTGAAGAGTATCAAGAGGCTGCGATGGCTTTTGTTCGAGATCGCCGAGAGTCGTTAGAAAAAACGGCAGCCGACGGGTATGTGATCAGCCTTGGTGGCGGCAATTTTTAGGGTTACATTGGCCCTGATGCTCTAATTAGCCCCCAGGGCATGGGTAAAGACTATAAATTGGACGACCCGACAATTTACGACCACATAGCGCCACTCCTGTACACCACGTACCACAAAATTTTCGAAAAAGTAGGCGGGGATCCAGTGAGGGCTTACCTGAACGCAGCCATTCGTACAGCCCAGTATACACAGCAGGTATATTTTGGTAGCGTGGCTGGCAATGTCAAAAAGCGTTGGCAGCTGCTTGGGGATATCCTCGATGATGATACTGAAGTCAAGTCAATCACCGATCTCAAAAGTGTAGCTGTTTGTTCAGAAAGGGCGGCAGTAGCAAATAATGTGTTACAAATCCTTGGATTTAATCCGGTGCTGGAGACGGGACAGCTTGATGCCGAGGGGACGCCCCAGCCGGAAGCACACGTTTTTTTGTTTATTCAGGGCAGCAACGGCGAAGAGCATTTGTATGATCCGACTAACCCGCAGCCTTACTATGATAG
>CALKHY010000076.1 GCA_937988795.1 uncultured Candidatus Saccharibacteria bacterium | reverse complement strand
AGAAAGGACGGTAATTTCGAGACTGTAAACACCTTTGATGTCTTTAACCTCAGTCAGCTGCGAAAGTTCAGCGTTCTTGCTGCCCAACGATGAACTCGGGAACGTAATGGAAGCTAGCTTGATGTTGTGTTCGCTCGCCAGCTTAACAATCTCGCGTACCGTCTGTGCCTGGTCTTTATCCTGTGGCACAATGTGCCTGGCAATTTCTGCCAGTGATTGGTACTTTTCGATATCAGCCTTAGCCTTAGCGAGCCGCCGCTGCTCGTCCTCCAGCACCATGCCTTCCAGCTTTGCCGTCCGGACATCCTCGCCCTTGCGCGCGAGCACCTTATCTGCAGCGTATACTCCAGCCAATAGCGCAACGAACATCAGCACACAAACACCGATTAAACCGAAGTATAGATTTTTCGTTGCAAGGTTCATCGGTTCGCCTCCTGGCCGCTCTCGTCATCGTCAGTTATAAACAGGAACCGCTTACTGTTACCAAACTGCGCGCGAATGTTGACAATACAGGGATAGCGTTCGTCAGTCGTCTCGTTGCTGCTGGTGCATCCTATGCCGACGATATCCGCCTTGGAAAATATCTTGTTATTAGGGTCGGAAAGGTTGACCTGCAGCTGCGTTGCTGCTGTGTAGTCTACGGCTTTGGCAGAGATGTCCAGCGCGCCCTGCAGCTCGCTGATTGCAATGTCAGTCAAGACAACATCCTTCGGGATGGTCGGCGCCAGTTCTTCTAGCAACTTCGAAAACAGAATCTGTTGCGACAATACCTGTACAGCCAGCTTCAGGCTGTTGGATATATCCTGGGCCTCGGCATTAACCTCATCCTGTTTCTGTTGCTTGAGGCTCTCCTTCAGGCTCGCTGCTTCAGACGCATAGCTGTTTGCTGCCTGGTTAATATAGAGTACGCCGATGGCAGCGATAACAGCCATACTCACGAAACCAAAGAAGAATACCGCGATCACGCGCAACAACTGGCTGTTCTTCCGTGCGTAGCGATATTCGGTTTTCAGATCCGGCGGCAGGAGGTTAATCATGCGAACACCTCCTTGCTTTTGAGCAAACTCAGTCCGGCAACAGTGGCATACATCAGACGATCAGCTTCCTCCGGAATACTAATATCGGTACTGTATTTAAAGACAGACCATGGGTGATCGTGCGTCCGGACCGGTACTTTAAGTGCATTCGTCAGGTAATCGCTCAGGCCCGGCATATTCGCGCCGCCGCCTAGCGTCACAACCTGTCCAACCGTGCCGCCGCTGCCGCCGTAGTGTTCGTCATAGTAACGGATCACGCGCTTGATTTCAGAAACAATCCCTTCAAGCGCCGGCCCGAGCGCACGCAGGACCCGCTCCTGATACTGGCTGACACCGAGACCGAAATCGGTCTTGATGGTACCAGCCTCTTCTTCGCTCACGCCAAGCTCCTTGCTGATCGCTTTGGTAAACACCAAGCCGCCGGCCGGCGCACTGCTCGTTGCCACGATTGTCTTATCAATAATGGAAATGGTGGCGGTAAGCGATCCGAAGTCGATGATCACACTTGCAATATCGCTGTGCTTGTCGCGCGCAAAAAAGCGCGCCCCGGCCGTTACAGTAGGCTCGATGAGTATCGGTTCGATGCCGAGCCGGTGTGCGAAATACAGATATGAGTCCACGATTTTCTTGGGCACAGCAACGACAAACACGTTCTGGTTGTTGTCCGGAGCAGGGGTTGTGACGTAATCGAGATACAGCGACTCAAGCGCCACGGGCACATACTGTTCGACCTCGAGCTGTACTGCCTCGTGCAGCTCCTCGGGTGTCAGCTTGGGCAGCTGTAGCGACCTGGTGTAGGTACGGTACGCCGGCAAGGCCATAGCTGCACGCCTGGTTGTAATCTCACCATGCAGGCGGTTCCTGAACAAGTCATGCATAGCGTTTGCCAAAACCTCCGGCTTGACAATTACACCATCCTCAAGCGCAGACATGTCAAAATCTATCGTGCCGTAGCCGATTATTTCAGGCACGATATCGGCATGATCAAGCTGCATCACCTTGATTGAGCTGCGGCCAATATCCAATCCAAAGACCGGCTTGTCGCTAAAAAAATGGATTGGTTTTGCGGTGTTGTTCCCCATGCCCTTCAAACGTAAGCACTATTTACCTGCAATAATACCACACAAAAACCATATGCATAATGGCATTTTTTTGTATAATGCTTGGTAGATATGGGGCACCGCGAACATGGGTTTTCATTAGCTGAACTGATGGTCACACTGGTGGTCGTCGGTGTTGTGGTGTCGAGCATTTCGTTGCTTCTCGTAACTATTCAGCGCGGCCAGCGCGAGACCGCATACATGGAAATGGCCACCCGGGCCGCACAGCGACAAATCGAAGTCTTGCGCAACAACCAGTATAACCAGCTCGTTCCAGGTCTCGACCTTACCTTTACCGATGAACTGCCCGACACGTTACCGGGCCCTAAAAGCGGCGTGATAGTAGTCACCGAGCCGACGCCAGGCCTAAGGCGTGTAGACGTAACCGTTACCTACACGAACGGCGGACAGCAGAAGTCGGTCAAACTTAGCTCATTAATCGGCGTACTGGGGATTACACAATGAGGCTGAGCAGGGGATTTACCACCGTTGAACTGACGATCGCCATAAGCGTTATCACGATCCTTAGCATCACGGTGCTTGTCTTCTTTGCAACCAATTTCCGGCAGTTCGCCATCGCCAACGAACGCGCCGACCTGTTAAACGAAGCGCAAATCACACTCGAATCCATCAATGAAGACATCCGCCTGTCGGCCGTTGCAGACGAGCACAACCGCTGGGAAGACGAAAACGCGCCTGTAGCCGGCGACATGTTTAGCTGGGAATCAGACAGCAACACGCTTATCCTTGCTACTGCCGCTCTGGACAGTGACGGCTACATTCTGTTCAGTGACCCCTCGCAGTACATCAGCTGGAAAGACAACCACATCTATTACCTAAATGGCGACGTGCTCTATCGGCGGACGTTAGCTGCACCGGTTGAAGGCAATGTCGCCAGGACTACTTGTCCTGCTGAAGTTGCGAACAATGACTGCCCGGCTGACAAGGTTATGTTAAACAGCAAGGTCGACAAATTCATCGTGCGCTACTTCGACGGCGACAATAACGAAGTGTCGCCGACAGATGCGCGCTCAATAGAGCTTGAGATTGGCATATCACGCCGAGCTTATGGTCAAACAATATCTGCAGAACATAAGACAAGGATGGTATTCAGAAATGATTAGGACTGTCAGACGAAAGATTGAGCTTCAGCGCGGATCAGTACTTTTGATGGTCTTTATCCTTGGCGTCGTATTTTCCGCTGTTGGCGTCTCGATTCTACAGTTTACTGTTGCGCAGCGAATGACCGTATCGCGCAATTTGGCCAACATCAACGCGCTACTGGCGGCCGAGGCGGGCATCGAGCAGTCGCTGTATCTACTCAACCAAAACGATAACTTTGACGGTATTACCACTGAAGAAGAGTTCTTCAATAACGACACACAGGGACGGGGAGTCTACACAACGACAGTTGAGCCTATCCAGGGCAGCAACGCAAAAATTATTACCGCCACCGGCAAGGTGTACCGCAAAGACGGCACTGTCGACCCAAGAAGCGAACGCAAAGTCCGTGTTGTAGTGGTCGGCACAAAGTCCGAAGGTCACTCGGTGCACACCGGGCCCGGCGGCTTAATCCTCGGCGGCAGCGCCAACATCGTCAACACCGATGTGTATGTAAACGGCACGATCACCATGACCGGAGCCGCAAGGATCGGCACTGAAACAAAGCCGGTTAATGTCAACGTTGCCAACATTGCATGTCCGCCCGGTAACAACCCCGGGCCGACATACCCGACGCTTTGCACCAACTCGCAGCCCATATCAATACCCGACTGGAGCAGCGCGGCTATCATCGGTAATGTATGCGCGACAGGACAGACACAATCCAAGTTCCCAGACTCTCCGTCCAATCCCACGCATCAAATCCGGGGCGGATCAACCGGCGCAGGCCTGATACCTGGTTGCGAGGCAGAACCGGTCTCGCCTCCGACATACAACCGTGCAGCTCACAAGGCAGGCGTTGAGATTACCGCTCCCAGCAACAGCAACACCTACACATGCCAATCCTGGCCATTCGAACGAACCTGGCCGGCAAATCTGCAACTCAACGGCAATGTTACCATCGGTGGCAGCTGCGATGTCACAATCACCGGCAACGCCTACATCACCGGCAACCTTACCATTAACGGTGCAGCTACTATCAGAGTATCGGATAGCGTCGGAACCACGCGGCCGGTCGTCATGGTCGACGGGACCATTACCGTTGGCGGTTCGGCACAGTTCATAGCCAACTCCTCAGGCACAGGAGTTCACTTCATAAGCTTTAAGAGCAGTGCTGCTTGCAGTCCAGAATGCACGTCGCTCAGCGGCAATGATCTCAAAACTTCCCAGCAGCTTCTGACCGTTGACCTCGGCGGTGCAGCCAATATGCCAGGAATGATATTCCAAGCTTACTGGGGCAAGGCCAGATTGTCTGGCAGCGGCAACGTCGGTGCACTGGCAGGGCAGACAATCGACTTACAGGGCGCCGGCACTGTAATGTTCGGCACCCAACTGTCGTCCGGCACAACGACCTGGGCAATCACCGGTTACCAAAGACTTTACAACTAATAAATTTCAAAAGCTTCGGGCCGCGGACCGGGTTGGACTGTTCTTTTTTTCGCACAGACGATCTGGCGGCGCTACACCACGTTTCTTCGCCTTAATAGATAATCCGCGCCACAAAGACGGCTGCGGTATAAGTCCACTAGAACTGAGGATTCCTCCTGAGAAAAAGCTAACAAGCTTGTGCGCATGTCCGGAGGAGGGTACAGGTCAACAGCATTTGCAACCAAATGACATTCAGTCATACCAAAGCTAGCGCACAACTCCAGCGGGACAGGGAGCAACATAAGAAACAGCCCGAACCAAAATTTGGACTTGGTCGGGAGGAACAGAAAATTGACGGGCCGATTGTAATTAACAAAAAGACGACACCTTTTTTGGTGCCGTCTTTGTTTGGTCGGCCTATAAGCCGCATGTGACTAGTCAGCGAGCGAGCTTCTTGTGAATGTGTCGCCATTCTCAAGCAAAGCCGTCAGCGTGTATGCTGTACAGTTGCCGTTCTGGCCGTTGTCACAGTTTGCCGGCTCCGTGACGTATTGGTACTTCTCGGTTGTGGCTGTTTGCGCGTCGATTGTTTGCGCACCATCAACCGGCGGCTTCAGCGCATTCTCGTCCATGCCCGGCAGACCACTTGTCAATTGTGTTAGCGACGGGTAGTAGCCGTTGTCAGCGTAGTACACTTCGAGCACGCTGTGGATTGACTTGATGTCGTTCTGGCGGTCCGTATCACGAGCCCTTCTCTGGATGTTCGAGAAGGTGGTGATGACGAGCGCTGCCAGAATGGCGATTACCACGATCACGATGATAAGCTCGACGATCGTGAAACCCCTTTGCTGCTTTATGCTTTGTAATGAGCGCATGTGCTTTTAGGTCCCCCCTTTATTAGTTTAGTAATGCTCGGATCTAACGCCCACTGTTAGGTAAGCATTAGCATCTACGTCTGATTATAACCATAAGCGTAATGGCGTCAAGCCCTAAACGCGCTGGTTAACCTTGAATTTTTTCGCTAAGAGAGGCGATCGGACCCATCACGCTGGCGGCGATCAGACCGACAATACCGCCCAACACCACAATCATCAGCGGCTCGATCAACGAACTTAAGCCGCCGATGAGCGTGTCAACTTCTTCGTCGTAAAAATCGGCTACCTTAACAAGGATGGCGTCTATCTGGCCCGTTTCCTCACCGACGGCCATCATTTGCGGCACAATCGGCGGAATGTGTGCGCCGGACGCCAACGCTTCGGATAGCGGCTTGCCGTTTTGTACTTCTTTGGCAGCTGCAGCAATCTCTTGCTGGATCACTTTGTTGCCGATGGCGTTTCCGGTTACTTCAAGCGCGTCCAGCACGGCCACGCCCGCCGATGCCAGTGAAGCGAATGTCCGCGCAAACCGCGAGATAGCCACCTTCACAATCACATTCTTGAGCACCGGCACCCGAAGCAGCAGGCTGTGGAACTGATATTTACCTTTCGGCGTTCGTATGTACCGTAAAGCAAAGTATCCGGCGAGACCGAGCGCGCCAACTATAAACACCATGTTCGGAACACCGGGGATGATGGTTGCAGACAGCGCAAAGTCCGTCATATCAAGCAGTACCTGCGTATACACCGGCAACGACGCATCCGGCCCGGCCATCTGTCTAATAATGTCGCCGAGCTTCGGGATGACAAAAATCATTAACCCGAAGAACGCTAGCACCGTGATCGCCAGGATAACGGTCGGGTATGTCATGGCGCTTTTGATCTTCTTGCGGATGGCAGCGTCTTTTTCGGTCTGCATGGCCAGGCGTTTCAGGATGTCGTCCAGAATACCGCCTGCCTCACCGGCCCGCACCATACTGACGTACACCTCCGAAAAGACGTCGGGATGCTTGGCAAAGGCGTCGGCAAGTGCAATACCTGCTTCCACGTCGCGGTTGATCGCAACAATGACGGCTTTAAAATACTTATTTTCCGTCTGCTGTTCGAGCGTCGAGAGCGCACGGGGCAGGGGCACACCCGCCGAAACCATCGTGGATAGCTGGCGAGTAAAGACAACCAGTTCGCGCAGCTTTACTTTGGGCTTGAACAGTCCGCCTTTTTTGACAGTGCCGCCCTTTTGGTCTGTGACGCCAGCTTCGTGGATGGAAATTGGCTTAGCGCCTTGCTTTTCCAGAAATTCAACTACCGCCTCGCGGTTGGAGGTCTCGATCGATCCGTTGATAATCCGGCCGTCTCTTGCTTTGGCCTTATAGTTGAATTTCATACCTTACGTCCTCGTCAACCCTCGCTTGTCACTCTTAGAACTTCTTCAATGCTGGTCTCGCCGCGCAGTGCTTTAATAAACCCGTCGATCTGCATGGTCACCATGCCTTCCTGGATGGCAACATCCTGCATCTGCTCGCTGGTACCGTTCGACATGATAAGTTTCTGGACAGCGGACGAGTTTTGTAGCACTTCGTAAATGCCGATGCGGCCGCGGTAGCCGGTGTGGTTGCAGGGGTTGCAGCCGCCCTCGTGCGGCCGCCACAAGCGGTGGATGCCAGATGGCGTCGAGCTTAAGTCGGCCTCGTTCGGCTGGTCGCCGGTGGCCTGCGTCTTGCCGACGCCACTCTTGAGCGCCTCCATTTCCAGCTCGTGCAGGCGGTGTAGTGTGTCGCGCCCCTCAAGCTTGAATGTCTTACCGAGTTGTTCAAGCTGTGCCTCATCCGGCGTAAAGTACTCGCGGCATTCGGTACACAAGCGGCGCACCAGACGCTGGCCGACGACCAGACGCACAGTGCTGGCGATCAAAAATGGCTCAATCTGCATGTCGAGTAAGCGTGGCAAACAGGTTGCAGCGTTGTTGGTGTGCAGCGTCGAGAATACGAGGTGGCCGGTCAGCGCGGCCTGCACGGCCAACTCAGCAGTTTCGCCATCGCGAATCTCGCCAACCATGATAATGTTGGGGTCTTGGCGGAGTAGAGCGCGCAAGCCGTTTTGGAAGGTCATGCCGGCGATCGGATTTACCTGCGTCTGATTAACGCCGGGTATGCGGTACTCCACCGGATCCTCGATGGTCGAAATGTTGACCGTCGGGCTGTTGAGCATGCTCAGCACACTAAAAAGCGTGGTCGACTTACCCGATCCAGTCGGGCCGGTCACCAGCACCATACCGTGCGGCTGCACGATGGCGTGTTTCAGACGCTCCTTGGCCTCGCCCCAGAAGCCAAGCTC
>CALKHY010000075.1 GCA_937988795.1 uncultured Candidatus Saccharibacteria bacterium | reverse complement strand
GCTTGAGGGCAGTGTTGCCACCACAGCGGCAGCTGACCTGGAGTTTGCCAAGCAGCGCGCCGAAAAGGTGGCGAGCCTATTGCAGGCCAAGGGTGTCCCTGCCTCATACATCGAGATTGCCGATCCGGGTAACATCACGGATATCGGCGGCAGCACCAGTAATGACGCTCAGGCCAGGACTGCTCGCAGCGTGGTGCTGACAATCGTGCCGACCACTTGCTCCGAATCGGCCGGCTCCAGTGGCTCCGGACGTTAGCCTGTACCGATCCGGGCTGGGTATTCCGTCTAGCGCACAGATCTGTTATGCTATGAATGTGATTATCTTGACTATCCGCACCGACAAACCGGAGGCCGAGGTCGGCCTGTACGATGATGACAAACAGCTGGCGTACGAAGTCTGGCAGGCTCACCGCGAGCTGTCCGACACGATTCATCAGAAGATCAAAGCAGTGCTGGAATCGCAAGGTAAGGACTTTGGCGATATTGATGGCATAGTCTGCTACAAAGGTCCGGGCAGCTTTACAGGCCTGCGCATTGGTCTGACCGTAGCTGATGCGTTAGCGTACGGGCTCGGTATCCCAATTGTTTCTGACACCGACGACTGGATTGAGCGAGGCATCCGGCGCCTCAAAGCCGGTGAAAACGAACGCATCGCACTCCCCCACTACGGCGCACCCGTCCACATCACGCAGCAGAAAAAGTAGTTTTTGTGATTTTTCCACAACAATTTTTTGTCTTCCAGTTGACTTCTATAACGCTTACGCTACATTTATAAATAGTGACTACTTAAAACAAAAAGGACGATACCACCATGAAAAGGATAAAACTATTTGCATCGGCGTTGGTTCTAAGCCTGTCGTCGGTGTTTGTATTGGCATCACCAACCACATTCGCTGCATCTATCACCTGGGACGGAAGCGAGAGCGGCGATGTGACTGATGGTGATAACTGGGTTGGCGGCGTCGCCCCGGGAGAATCTGACATTGCGGTGTTCCCGGCAAACGCCAGCCAGCGGGAGATAGAAATACCCAGCGATGTTAAATGGGCAGGTATATCCTTTACTGGCACGGCAACCAGTGACAGCAACTACACATTTGACGGCACTGGCCCCTTGACCATAACAGGTGGAATTGTTAACGAGATGACTGGTTCAGCTGCGAAGCACCAGACGTTTGATGTGCCGCTGGTATTTGATGGCACCCAGACGGTTGACGATGGCGGCAGCCTGCTCTACTTTGACGGGACTGTTAACCTTGCCAGTGGTACCGTAACTTTCAACACAGAGAGCACGACATCGGTTGGTGGTGTGGTTAGCGGGAGCGGCGCTATTGCCAAGACAGGTGAGGGCGAGCTTGTCCTCGAGGGCGCGAACGCTTACACCGGTGCAACGACCGTGAGCAAAGGTTATCTTCTTGTGCGGCACTCGACTGGGTTGGGTACAACTGCTTCGGGCACCACAGTCGCAGATGGTGCCAGTCTAGTGTTTCTTCAGACAGGAGACGATGACGTCACTTACGCGGAGCCTCTGACGCTGCAAGGTTCAGGCGCAAACCAATTCGCGGCAACACTGCAAGTCACTTGTTGCTGGAACTCGGGCGGCGGTTCATCCTCTCCCCCGTACCCCTTGGCGACACTGAGCGGTCCGATAACACTGGGATCAAATATCAAGATTAGCGCGGGTCGACGCAACGTTAAGTTAACAGGCGCGATTTCGGGAAACTACACCATCTCTATCACTGACAGTTCGTCCGGAACAGTAGAAATTGCCTCATCCTCTAACGAATCGGCTACCGGCAACGGCACCATAGAACCTGCGGTTGAAGAAACGAAATACGAAGCAGATTCGCCAAACACCCAGATTAATGTGTACAAGAACAAAACAGCAATTGTTACCGGCACCTATGGAACCACATTTGTAGCGTTCGGGGGGACATTGAAGGGCACTGGCACCCTGGGAGCCACAAGTGTATTTGGGACCATCGCTCCCGGTCTGAGCCCCGGCTGCTTGAACACTGGCAACTTGGTACTCGATGGTACTTACGAGTTCGAGCTTGGCGGCACGACTGCCTGTGACGAATATGACCAGATTAAGGTAACGGGCACTGTCAGTGCTGGTGGCGCCTTGAATGTAAGCAGATATGGCGGTTTCGTTCCTACGGCTGGCCAGAAATACGTAATTGTCAGTAATGATGGTTCGGACCAGGTTATCGGCACCTTTGACGACTTAGAAGAAGGTGCGACCTTTGAGGCCGACGGAGTGACATTCAGCATTAGTTATGTCGGTGGCGACGGCAATGATATTGAGCTGACGGTTGTGGCCATTTCGCCAGACACTGGGTTTGCGCTGTTGACCAACAACCCGTTTGTTACTATGGCGCTGATGCTCGGCGCAGCTGGCGGGGTTGCTCTCATCGCCCGCAGGCAGTTCCGTCCGGCATTTGCTGCCGCACGTCGCAAGCGCTAGATTTTCCAGAGCTGTTTAACAAAAATACTTAAAACAAAACAAAAAATATGGCCGGAACAGGAGCAAGTCGCCGCCATCCGGTAGAACGTGTAGAACCTAAATCTATCGGAGGCACAGCAACAGTTAGTAGTCGGCGCTCGATTTCATACGAGCGCCGTGCTGTCTTGCCAAGCCCCCGCATGATTTACGATGTCCGTCCGGCACCCGCAAAGCAGGTTCAGTCAAAGCCTGCCGGGGAGCCGGTGTTTGCACGGCCTGAGCCAAAGCCTGCCTCCCGACGTTTGCAGCGGTCGGGCGTACTGATGCGCCAACTTGTAAGGACTCAGCAACAGAAACGTCGCAGAAGGAGCATGCGTCGGCTAGACATGCGCGGCCTGGCGTTAACATCACTGGCGGTGATTTTGTTTGTTTTTGGGGTCGCGGTAGGTGTGATGCAGTTCAACACTAACAAGGAGGTGAAAGCACAAGCCGAGACGCTGGCTGTTAAATCTGCTGCCACTACCGAAAGTAGCGACGGGAGTCTACCGGACAACGGTTTGCCATCGGAAGACGCTCCCTCTGGTGGGTATTGGCGGCCTGCGCCAGATGAGCCAAAGAGGATTAAAATCCCATCACTTGGCGTGAACGCCCGCATACTCAAAATGGGCGTGATGCCGAACGGTGAAATCAAGACACCGGCCAACATTTATGACGCAGGTTGGCTGGAGACCACTGCTAAGCCAGGCGGGTACGGCGCGATGTTTATTGATGGTCACGTACATGGCCCCAGCAAGCCAGGCGTGTTTTATAACATCAAGAAACTGCAGCCAGGCGACAAAATTCAGATTGAGCGTGGCGATGGCCAGATATTCACCTATTCAGTCGTCAAAACCGAGACGTACAGCAAAGATAAAGTGGACATGGTGGCAGCGCTCAACACTGCTATTCCTGGCAAGCCTGGCCTCAACCTCATGACCTGCGACGGCCGTTATCACCCTGAGTACGGCTACGACCACCGTGTGGTCGTCTTTGCCGTGTTGGACTAAATTTTATTGACCGTGGAATATTTCACAGCGTATACTTCTATACAAGGATTTGCGTAAAGTGTCTAGCGGTCCTGATCCAAACATTTTCTAATTTTTAGTCGAATTCCAGATAGGTTGGCAGCTAGGGAAGTGACAGCGATTGCTGCGACCCATCTGTACCGATAGAAAGGCAACCTATGGAACCAATCTCGTTAGTGTTGGCAGCACTAGGCATTGCTGCTGGTTTTGGTGCAAATGTTGTTCTAACAAAAAAACGCATCGGTTCGGCGCAAATCCAGGCCGAAAAAGAGTTAGCAAAAGCAAAAAAAGAAGCAGCGCGCATTAAGGACGAAGCCCGCGAAGAGGCAGCCCGGCTGATCGAAGAGGGTCGCAAAGAAGAGCAAACCCGCCGCAAAGAGCTTAAAGACATTGAGCAGCGCCTCGTTGCCCGCGAAGAAACGCTTGATAAAAAGTTGGACGAGCTGGACAAGCGCGCCGAAAAGCTGCGTGCAGCCGAAAATGAGGTTGAAGCGCTCAAGGAAGAGATCCGTGAGATCCGCAAGAAACAGCAGGACAAGCTGGAGAAAATCGCCAAGCTGACCAAGGAAGAGGCGGCCGAAAAGCTCATGCAGATGACCGAGCGCGACATTAAGCACGACCTCATGGGCTTGGTCGCAAAACTCCAAAATGAGGCTAAAGAGAACGCCGAAGAAAAAGCCGGCCTCATTATTGTTTCTGCCATGGAGCGCATGGCCAGCGAGGTAACGGCTGAGCGCACCGTTACATCCGTCAAGCTGGAAGATGAGGAGATGAAGGGCCGCATCATCGGCAAGGAAGGCCGCAACATCCAGGCGTTGCAACGCGCTACCGGTGTGGACATCATGGTTGACGACACGCCGGGCTACGTTGTGCTTTCCAGCTTCGACCCGGTGCGCCGCGAAGTTGCCCGCCAGGCCCTTGAGATGTTGATGAAGGACGGCCGTATCCACCCCGGCCGCATTGAAGAAGTTGTCGAGAAGGCGCAGAAGAATGTCGAAAAAGAAATCGTGCGCGCCGGCGAAGACGCCGCCCGCGAAGTTGGCATCATCGGCATTCCAAAGGAAATTTTGCACCTGCTTGGTGAGCTGAAGTACCGCACGTCCTACGGCCAAAACGTCCTCAAGCACTCCGTTGAGATGGCGCACATGGCCGGCATCATCGCTGAAGAAGTTGGCGCGAACGTCAAGATTGCCAAGTACGCTGCGCTCGTCCACGACCTCGGCAAAGCCCTCACCCACAAGATGGAGGGCAAGCACCACCACATCAGCGGCGAAATCCTGCGCAAGTACGGTGCACCCGAAGAAGTGGCCCTGGCTGCCGAGCAACATCACGACGACATGGAGGCGACCAGCGTCGAGGCCATCATTATCCGCGTGGTAGACGCCATCAGCGCCGCCCGCCCAGGCGCCCGCAACATCTCGGCCGAGAACTTTGCCGAGCGCATGAAGGAGCTTGAGAACGTTGCGAACAGCTTCAATGGCGTTGAGAAGTCTTACGCCATCAGCGCCGGCCGCGAAGTCCGCGTATTCGTCAAACCTCAAGCGATCGACGACCTGGCCGCCATCAAGCTGGCCCGCGACATCGCCACCAAGATCGAATCCACCATGCAATACCCCGGCACTATCAAAGTCAACGTCATCCGCGAAACCCGCGCCATCGAATACGCCAAGTAGCATGTCGGCATATCCCCGGCCGCCAGAGTGCATTCCTGATCCGGCGGTTGACTATCCTGGTTTTGTGGCTGGTGTGACTGCCGTGAGTAGAGCGGCCGACAGACAGTTTATTCAGTGCTTTGGCGGTTCTCCGGAAACGATCGGACGGAAGGGCAGGTGCGGCGTTTTGAGCGTGATTTTACAGGCAAATTTGCGACGGGCTGACGTTGCAACCAGACTTGCTGTCAGGCCGCCGATACCGGGAGCGATGCGGCATTTTTACTTGCGTACGCTGGGCGCACCAGGAACTCGAATTTGCATAGACCGAACCTGGCAGCAATACCTGCCGTCCGAACAGCAGAGCACCGAGCACATGCCAGACCTTTTGGTGTGCCCGGAAAATGAGCTCCTGGATGTCCTTGCCGGATATGGTGTACCGGAACACCGCCTGAATTTGTGGTCGGAGGCCAGGGATACGGCGATCACCTGGCGGTATTTCGGCCTCGAGGAATTAGCGTCCCTGTTCGCGGAATTGGAAGGCGGGAGTGTTCCTGCGGAACGGATTGCTGGCATGGATGCAGAAAATATGGCAAAGATGCCGGATCAGTTACAATAAGGATATGATCAAGGCGGTTCTGTTTGATTTTGGTGGGGTACTCAGCGAGGCGGGTAAACGCGGCAGCATGCGCCGGCTGTTCGGCGAGGCGTACGGGATCGACTTGAGGGTGATGGAAAGCGCCATGCAAATCGACGATCTGTCCAGAAAAATGTGGCGCGGCCAGATTGGGGACGACGAATTCTTTATCGAAATCCAACGCCGCCACCCAGAGTTACCCGTTGTTACCAAAGAAGATTTTATGAAGCACATGCACTTGCAACACTTCCAGCGCTCCGAGCCGGTGTACGCCTTAGCGGAACGGTTGCGCGCGCGCGGTATTAAAACCGGCATTTTGTCCAACGTCTTTGGGCTGGGCGCAAAACCGCTGCGCAAAGCCGGGTTTTATGACGGGTTCGACCCTGTGCTGCTTTCGTGCGAGGTCGGCTACGCCAAGCCAGATTACGAGTTTTACCAGATGGCCATTGATAAACTTGGCGTTAAGCCCGAAGAAATTATCTTTATAGACGACCAGGAGTACGCGCTCGGGCCAGCGCGTGCCATAGGCATGCATGTCATCCTTGCCAAAAGCCCGGGGCAAATCGTCCGCGACACCGAAGCAGTAATCCAGAAAGAGAACGGAATACAGGCATGAAGCCAGAAATCGAAGCCAAGTTTTTAGACGTTGGCCACGATGCATTGCGCGCTAAGCTCAAGGAGCTGGGCGCAGAGTGCGTGCAGCCCATGCGCCTCATGAAGCGCAAGAATTATGACTTTTCCGACGGCCGGCTTCGTAAAGTTGGCGGCTGGGTGCGCTTGCGCGACGAGGGCGGCAAAATCACTTTAAGCTATAAGCAGCTCAACGACCGCACATTGCTTGGTACGCACGAGGTGTCGGTTGAGGTCGGCGACTTTGCATCGGCGGACGCTTTTCTGGCGGCCATCGGCTTACAGGTTAAAACGTATCAAGAAACTAAGCGCGAAAGCTGGAGACTGGGGACACTTGAAATTGAACTTGATGAATGGCCGTGGGCGAAGCCGTTTGTGGAGATCGAGGGTCCGGACGAGACGAGTGTGAAGGATTTGGCCGCCAAACTCGGCCTGGATTGGGATACAGTCTGTCATGGCAGCGCAGAAATTGTTTACCGCGCTGAATATGACATTACGGACGAGGAGTTTAATAACATTCCAATCCTGACATTTGACCAACCAATGCCGGAAATCCTGGCCAGCAGGAGGCGCACGTGAACATACTCTACGTCGGCGATGTAATGGGCGAGCCAGGCATCAAGGTGATTGAACGCGTGCTGCCCGGGCTTCGCCGCGGGCATGACATTGACCTTGTCATCGCCCAGACCGAGAATTTGAGCGATGGGCGCGGCGTGCGCGTGCGTGATTTTGAGCGCCTGCGCCAGGCGGGGGTGGATTTTGGCACCGGCGGCAACCACACTTTCTTCCGCAAAGAAATCTTTGCCATGCTGCGCGACCCGCACGCGCCGATCATCCGCCCCGCCAATTACCCCGCAGGCACAGCTGGGCTGGGCTACAAGTACATCAGTACGCCCAAGGGCAAAGTGCTGGTCGTTAGCTTGCTCGGGCATATCGTTGGCAAAGACGCTGACGTGCCGGTAGAAAACCCGCTCAAAATTGTCGACGCAATTTTGGATAAGGAAAGCGCGGTGCCGCGCGCCGCGACGATCGTCAATTTTCACAGCGATTACAGCAGCGAGAAACGTATCATCGGCTACTACTTGGACGGCCGCGTCACGGCCGTCGTGGGCGACCACTGGCACGTGCCAACCGCCGACGCCGACGTACTGCCGGGCGGCACAGCATACATTACCGATGTAGGCATGTGC
The DNA here is from genome assembly GCA_937988795.1 of uncultured Candidatus Saccharibacteria bacterium. Classification (GTDB taxonomy): domain Bacteria; phylum Patescibacteriota; class Saccharimonadia; order Saccharimonadales; family UBA4665; genus PMNU01. The sequence continues at coordinate 3,226 of CALKHY010000075.1, read as the reverse complement.
GGCTCGCTCGATTCCAGCTTAGGTGTGCGCTTCGACACCCTCATCCCCCGCTGGCGCGACGGCACACCCACCCGCAACATCCTCGAAACCGAGGGCCGTATGCAATTCAACGCCCTGCTCATCGACGTAGACACTACCCTCGGCCTGGCCCGCTCCGCGCAATTCATCCGGCAAGTCTTCTAGCATTCTTCTCTGTTATTTGGTACAATCCTACAAGTAACCGGGGTGTGGCGCAGTTGGCTAGCGCGCCTGGTTTGGGACCAGGAGGTCGAAGGTTCGAGTCCTTTCACCCCGACCACTATAGGCCACGTTAGCCTTTCCAATTGGGAAAGGCTTTTGTTATTTTATTGGCTCGATGACGCTGGCAGGCGCAAGGGCGGATTTGTCTGCTGTCATTACTTTTGCCCTACCTTTTACGAACCACACGATCACGTATAGAAGCCCGACAAGCGCAAATATCTGGTACGCGCGAAATACGCTGTATGCTCCCGCAGCCCAACCAAACAGCAGGCTAAGTGGCACCATCACCGAGTTTGTTGCGAAGCTAATAAGCGAGATGGTGGTTGCTCTCAGCTGCGATGGTATAAGACCTTGCGCCGTTGCTTCTGCCTGGTTTGTAACAAGCGAATGCAGCATTGAGGCTAGCAGGAAAAATACAATACCTGAAGCATTTGTCATGAGCGAGAATATTGCAAATGCGACGAAGAACCAGGGCAGGAGTTGAAACGCTCGTTTCCTGCCTACGTAGGGCGCAAGGAGTTGCCCTATGGTGCCAGCAATCCATTTGCCAGCGTTCACCCAACCCATGGCTACTGCTGAGAGGCTAAGGCCAATGTAGTAAAGGCCGCCGAACTCGTTTTGCGTGCTGCGAAGCATGCCGCCAATCGTTAAGAAAAGTGCAAGATGAAAGACTAATGGTTGAGAGATGATAATCTTTGCACTGGCCTTGATATGCGACCAAAACTTATGATCGAACGTCTTCTTATGAAAGCGAGGCTCTTTGAGTGTAAGTAATATGATGATGTTAATAGCGGCAGGGATTAGTGAAAATAAGTAGGTTTCTCGTAAACCAAAATCTTGCGCAATATAACCGCCAGCGAGCGAGCTAATCCCGACTCCAACTAGAAACAAGCCATACGCCCTGCCTTGATGTTTGTCGTAATGTTTTTCCTCCCCAATTTCGGCAAGCGAATCATACATTGTTGCCTGGAAAGTGCCAGAACTAAGAACGACATAAGCCCCATAGATGGCAGTTCCAATAAGGTACTGTATAAACGTACTGCTTGCGCCCAGGATAAAACTACTAAGTCCGAGGCTTAGTATCGCCAGGATAAGTGTATACTTACGATTCCACTTATCTGCAAGCACGCCAGACGGGACATCAAAGAGAATAGTAATAAGCAGGAAGACAACAGCATTGACCGCAATACCGAACGGGCTTATGCCAATCGACTGCATGAACAGTTTTTCTACTGCATACCAAAAGACTATTCCTGTCAGCAGGTTACAGACATACAGCTTTTTTATGTTTGGGGACATGTAATTATTCTATCTTATTATTCAAAGCAACAAAGTGCCCCACGAAGAGCCTTGTGTTAGGCGAAGTTTTGCCAGGAGCGGTAGTGGCCATAGTACAATTACGCCGTATATCGAAGGAGTATTTCTGCTATGTCTGGCAAAGTAGTAAAGCTGGTTGTGTACGTGCCCGAGGCGCATGCTGGTGCTGTGCGCCAGGCGCTGGGTGAGGCTGGCGCGGGCAAGGTTGGCGACTATGCGTTCTGTAGTTTTTCGGTAAAAGGTGTGGGACGTTTTCTGTCGCTTGAGGGTGCGAATCCCACGATTGGCGAAGTCGGCAAGCTCAGAGGAGTTGTTGAAGAGCGCATAGAGGCCGTCTGCTACGAGAAAGATTTAGAGGCAGTTATCGACGCAGTTAAGAAAGTCCATCCTTACGAGGAAGTGGCTATCGACGTGTATCCATTACTCTCCAACCCGCACAAGTTGACATATAATCAGCACCAGCGGTCAGAAAAATGAAACTATCCCCAGCATTCTTGAAAAGTGGAAATGCTGGGGATAGTTTTTAGTTTTGTTCGGTTACTGCTTTGGTTTGCGGCACCCAGCGAACAGCCAGGGCGTAGACGCCGAAGAGTAGCACACTGTAGGCCAGATCGCCGACAAAGGTGTTGCGGAAGAACGGCAGCGCCATTTCGTAGCAAAGCATAAGCCCTGCCCAGGTGTGTTCGTACATACCGCCCTGCAGCCAGGTACCGAAGTTCGATACGATAAAGAAGATAACCGAAGCGCCGAGCGCACCAAATGGCACGCGCAGCCAGTTACTCGTGTCGCGCAGCGTCATGCCAAAGAGCGTGACGAGCAGGAACGCGGCCCAGGTGAACAGCATACTGCTATATGGGCCAATAATCAGGTCGGAAATAACCAAAATACCCAGCGGCAGCCACCACGCCAGCTTGCGCGGCAATACAGCTCCGGCAAACAGCGCGATCGCGCCAACCGGCGCCAAGTTGACCGGGTGTGGCACCAGTCGCATAATTACGCCAAAAGCAACCAGCGCCAAAACAATAAAAATAAGGGTGCGGTTTATTTTGAAGTTTTTGAGATCCATGTCTTGTTAATTATCGCGAACTAGCGTTTTTAGTCAACAGCTAAGCGCTATATGTTGTGCATAAAGCTATAATTTTGATTGCCGACACGCATGTTGCTATAACAGAGGTAAAAGGGTATAATCACAGAGGTACCCGCACAGAATCTAGGAAGATTACGAAAACATCGGGGTGTGGCGCAGTTGGCTAGCGCGCAGCGTTCGGGTCGCTGAGGTCGGAGGTTCAAGTCCTCTCACCCCGACCAAAGAATAAGGACCGTCAGATGACGATCCTTATTCTTTGGTCGCAATTACTGAACGAAGTGCGAACCCATTTTGAGCAAGAATTTCTGCCCTGACGGGCAGAAACCCGCCCCAGCGGCTCGCCGCCTGACGGCGGACAAAGCCCGCAAAAATTTCTTTTTTTAATGGGCGCGCGCAAAATTCTTTTTCAATTAAGGAAACAATTTTTGCGGGCTTTGCTTCCTTGCTGACGCAAGGACGAGCCGCTTCCCACCCCTGCCGCGCCTTCGGCGCGGAAAGCAGGCGGGCAAAAATTCCTTCCCCCAGACCCCCTTCCTTTTTGCCCGCCTGCTGGAAACCCCCAGCGATTTTTTCGGCGGGCTT
>CALKHY010000074.1 GCA_937988795.1 uncultured Candidatus Saccharibacteria bacterium | reverse complement strand
GAACGACTCGGTTGGGACCCAAAAGAGGGCGAATCTAGCCACGACACGAAACTGCGCGCCACTATCATCGGCCTCGGCGTCTACGCCGAACACCCGGAGATCCTCTCGCGTGCGCTCGAGCTGTTCGCAGAATACAAGAACGACAGTTCAGTCGTACACCCAGAGCTACGTAGCATTGCCTTCAGCGCGGCGGTACGCAACCAAACCGAAGGTGCGTTCCAGTACCTCCTCAATCTTGAAGAATCCACCCAAAACGTCGACCTCAAAGAAGACGTCATTGGTGGCCTCTCCAGCACGCGTAAGGAGGATGAAGCCAAGATGCTCCTTGGCAGGCTAACCGACAGTAGCAAAGTTCGGCACCACGACGTTATCCGCTGGGTTGCCGGCATGCTCCGCAACCGCCACGTCCGCCTGCTCGCCTGGAAGTGGGTCCAAGACAACTGGGATTGGATTAAGAAAACATTCGAGGGCGACCACCACTACGACTACTACCCGCGCTACATCGCAAGCTCATTTAACACCGAAAAACTAGCTAACGAATACAAGGCCTTCTTTGAGCCAAAGCTGTCCGAAATTGCACTCAAGCAAAACATTTCGCTTGGCATAGAAGAACTCAACACCCGGATCGCCTGGATCAAGCGCGATTTGCCTGCCGTACAGAATTTCTTCCAGAAAAAATAAATAGGTTTTTCGGTCAGTAGCTTCGCTGCTGTCACGAGCCACTTTCGTTTGAGCAAAAAGGGTGCCACTGGCACTCTTTTTGTGAGTTCCGTTAGCCGGGCTTCTTTCTACAGCAGATGCATCAAGTCGAAAACGTAGCCCGGTGGGTCTTTGTTCTTTTGGCCCAGTCAAAAGAACTCGTGGCAGCAGCGAAGCTGCTGACCGAAAAAAACAATAAACTTTACCCAATTTTGGTCCGATCGGACCATTTTTGTGTATTTTTTGTCTTTGTGTTTAGTTTTGATCTTGATTGCGAGGAATATGGATTACGGGTTGATCCTGGTATGGCGGGGTTGTGAGGGCGGGTTGCAGGATGACGGAGCTAGAGATCGTCAATAAAAGCGGTTACTTCAAAATTCGGTCCCGAGACTTCTATGGCTGCGAGGCGGCACTCGCCTATCCAGTTGAAGAAGTGCGTCCAGGCTTCGGCAGCGAAGCGCATTTGCTCCTGCTTTTTTGGCGTAATGTATTCCAGACCACTGCCGTGCCGGTTGGATTTGCGGTATTTTACTTCGCAAAAATAGACGACGCCGCCCTTTTGGGCTATAATGTCGATCTCGCAAAAGCGCGTGCGCCAGTTTTGCAGTACAACTGCGTACCCTTTTGACTTGAGATATTCGGCCGCGGCCGCCTCGGCTTGCCTGCCAGTACTAAATGTTGTCACTTCTGTCCCCATCCGTCATTCCCGCCCCCGATCGGAGCCGAGGGCAGGCTCCAGCGGGAATCCAGTCAAATAAAAATCCTCGTCTGAAATTACTCACCGTAAGCACCACAGGCTATCATACCCCAAACGCTTGGATCGGTTTAAAACAGCGGCGATGCAATTCTGTCAGGCCGTTTGTCTGGAGCGCCAGTTGGTGCTCAGCCGTGCCGTAACCGACGTGTTTTTCAAACCCGTAGCCCGGGAACCTCAGCGCCGCCTCAGCCATATACCGGTCGCGCGCCACTTTGGCAATAATGCTCGCTGCGCTGACCGCGGGCACGCTATTATCAGCGTCTATAAGTGCGACACACTTTGGATTGTCTGGGAAAAAGTTGTAATTACCGTCAATAATAATCTGTTCGTATTCCAGATTGATGCACGCTAGTGCGCGCTCCATTGCCAGGCGCATCGCTTCGGTAAGTCCAACGCGGTCAATTTCCTCGGCCGATACCCATCCCAGGCCGTACGCCAGCGCCGACACACGTATCTCGGCGTCCAGCTTTTCGCGCTGCTTCTTGGTGAGGAGTTTAGAATCCTTAAGACCCTTAATCGACTCGCCCAAAATAACCGCGCCAGCCACCACTGGCCCGGCCCAGCACCCTCTGCCAACTTCATCAACCCCCACGATCATACATGCATTGTATCATCCATTCGTCATTGTTGTATTTATTACTTTGAAACGTCCGTCGACTATCCTCTATTGTTCGAGCATGAAGATCTCTCATTTATTACTTTGGACACAGGAAAACAAATTATCCGAAAAATTTTATAAGAAACTCGGTTTTGAAGTGCTACACTCCGACGATGAGCGTTCTGTAGTTACTCTCAACGGATTTCAGATCGAGCTCGTCAACATCCGTGACGAGGCGCCGTTTGAACGTGACGCCATGGCAGCCGAAAAAGGCCGCGGCATGTACATATACGTACTGGTGGACGATATAGACAACACCTACAGCAGATTACAAAAAAATGGCATCACGCCATACACCGAGCCCAAAAACTGGGAATGGGGCAATCGCGAATTCATCGTTAAGGATCCCGATGGGTATAAACTTTGCTTCTGGCAAAAGGGCAAACGATGAACAGTACTAACGCTCCCGATGCATTAGATTTGCCCGCAATGCGGGCGTTTGTGCTGCAGGCACAAATTGCGTACGCAAAGGGAAAGATAACACTGGCTAGAGCGCCTGATGGGCGCAAATCGCTCACCATCGAGAATGATACCTACCTGCTAACCGACGAGTTTGACGGCGGTAATCCGTTCTGCGGTATCGAGCGCCTGATTCGAAAATCAGATAACCATGTTATTTGGAACGGCTACTACCACGGCTGGCTGACACAAAACGCGAAAGATGCTAGCTATACCGTGGCGGACGTCTTTAATTTCCTGCGAAGAGCACTACAGGAATTTGATGAAGGCACAATCTTTCGCGGTCCTGCCTCGTTTAAGGATGGCGCATTAACGTACACAAATACTCTGGAGTTTGGCACATTCGATTGCTTTTATGGGCACGAGACTATTCAGGATGGCAAGGGGCGATTGTTGTATTACGGTCGCTACGGCGGCGGACTGGTAGATTTAGCAGAGGACGCTGGCGAGGCATAAAAATAACTCCTCTCACTTGAGAGGAGTTATTTTTTCTTAGAGAATCTACTTCTCTTCGTGCTTGGCTACGGCTTCCTGGAACTTGGCTTCGCGCTCGGCTTCTTCGGCAGCCTTCTTGGCGGCTTCGGCCTCAGCCTCGGCAGCCTTTTCGGCCGCGATCTTTGCGGCCTCTTCCTCGGCCTTCTTGTCAACCACGGTGTTGACAGCCTGGCGGTCGAACTCAACGCTGGTCAGGCGGGCGCTCTTACCGGTGCGCTCGCGCATGTAGCTCAGGTAGTTGCGGCGGACTTTGCTGCGCTTAACAACCTCAACCTTCAGTACCAGCGGGCTGTGGAGCAGGAAGCTCTTCTCGACACCCACACCGCTTGCGATGCGGCGGACAGTGATGCGGTTGGTCACGCTGCCCTTGCGGTCGGTGCGGATAACCAAACCCTGGAACACCTGGACACGCTCCTTGTTACCTTCGCGGATCTTCTGGTGCACCTTTACGGTGTCGCCGCTTTTAACGTCAACAACACCGCCTTTCTTAAACTTCTCTTCGACTTTTTGAATAACAGATTGCATAGTTAATAAACCTCTGTACTTGTTCGCTTTTACGAAAGTATAGCATATCTGTTACCATAAGAAAAGTACCAAGTGGAGGAAAATATGGACTACGGCAAGGCCGCTTTGGAGCAGCACAAAAAGCTGCGGGGGAAAATAAGGGTTGAACTAAAAGACGGACTGGACAACCGCGACAAATTGAGCACATACTACACGCCTGGCGTGGGGGCGGTG
>CALKHY010000073.1 GCA_937988795.1 uncultured Candidatus Saccharibacteria bacterium | reverse complement strand
CGTGTCCTGGAATTCATCTACCAAAACGTATGTGTAGCGAGCCTGAACTGCTTTCCGAGCAGCTTCGTCGCGCTTCAGCAAATTGTACGTACTCACAAGCAAATCGTCGAAGTCGCGCAAGCCTTGCCCGGCCAGCGCTTTGTTGTACACGCGAACCACTTTTGCCAGTTGAACATCCTCGAGTTCAGGCTGGTTCTTGGCGCGCGAGATTGCCAGCGCCAGTTCGCGAACGCTTAAGTGCTTTAGCCCCTTCGGCCGCGGCAGGCTTTTAATAATTTGCAGCCGCTGTGCTTCGCTCGCAAATGGCATTTCGTCACCCAATAGCTCGTAGCAAAGACCGTGAAATGTTGTGATTGTCGGCTCCCCCGAAACGAACGCGGCGACGCGGCTTTTCATCTCTTCAGCCGCCTTTCGAGTAAACGTTAGTGCCAGAATTTGCTCCGGTTTCGCACGACCACTCTCAATCAAATACGCAATCCGGGCGGTCAGTGTCTTGGTCTTGCCCGTTCCCGGGCCGGCCACAATCACCACCGGCCCATCAGCAGCTTCTACTGCACGCTGCTGCTCGGCATTAAGCTCCCTGAGCCATACCATGAGCGCGGATAACCTCCTGTAGTTGCTGGTGTATATGCGGGGCCGCAACACACATGGTAAAGTTTTGCCCGGCTTTAGACAGGGGATCCGAGTAGTCTATCGGTCGGCCGTCAAACGAGGTGTATACGCCGCCGGCTTCCTCTATTACAATGTGCTGCGCTACGTTGTCCCAAATTTTGGAAGTCTGGGCGAGCAATGCGGCATACCGACCTGCCGCAACCATGGCAACGTCATAGGCGGAATTTGAGTCACGCAAGTTTCGGATGTTAAGCAAGATCTCACCCAGCAGTGCGGCCTCGGCACGGGTGTGTTCTGGGTCCTCGGGATGGCCGTCGATACCGTACGCGACCAGACAATCCTGCAGCCGATCCGGTGCCTGCACCTGCAATCTCTTGCCGTTGCAGTATGCGCCCTGCCCTCTGGCTGCAATGTACAACTCCTTAAAGTACGGTAATGCCACGCCGCCGGCTATTGGCTCAGCCCCTTTCAAAAGCCCCAGCAAAATGCCATAATGCGGCAGACCAGCGGCAAAATTGCTCGTGCCATCAATGGGGTCGATGACCCATGTGTATTCTGAATCTCTATTAATGACTCCTGCTTCTTCGTCGATGATGTTGTGATCCGGAAAGCTTGACTGGATAGCGGCAACCAACTGCTTGCCAACGGCCAAGTCTGCTTCGGTGAGCACCTGGTTGTTGTCGCCAGGTTTGGTCGTGCCCGATACTTTGCCGAAATATTGGTTCGCCAGGTTGGCCGCCTTTTGTAGCTCAGTTTCTATAAACGCTCGGTAATCCATGTTGCCATTCTACAGCAAACTGAGCTGGCTGGTCACTGCAGTGCGCTCCTCGGCATCTTTGAAGACTTTAATGGTGCCATATAAGCCGTCGTAACCTGGGTCGCGGACAACGTCGCCGCTTCTTAGCTTGTCTATGGCATGGGCGAGGAGCTTGAAGCCGGCCATCTCGATGGCTTCGATTGGTACTGAACGCAGCACGTCAAACTCGTTGCCGAGGCGGTCGATGACTTCGTGGTATTCGGCGGTCACGGCCTTGCCGTTTGTACTCTTTGTGCCCTTTAATTCAGCGATGATTTCGGCGAGCGGAATTATATAGGTAACTTGTTTAGGATTTTCGGGCTGGTAGCCGGCTGGGCGGGAAGCAAGTTCAGCTACGCGGTTGTCGACGCCAACGACGAGCGGCTTGGTGCAAACCGGACACAGCCCGCCATGCACCGCGGTTTCTTCCGGCGTAAAGCGGACGTTGCAGGCGCGGTGGCCGTCGGCGTGGTATTTGCCCTCTTCTGGAAAAAACTCGATAGTGCCAACCAGGCGCTCATCGTTGCCTTTGAGTGCACCGGCAATATCGTCATAACTTAGATTTGCCCGTACCAGCGTTGCCTCGCGCCCGAGCTTCTGCGGCGAATGCGCGTCGGAATGGCTGGTGATGGCGATGTTGTCGAGATGCGCGACGCGCCAGTTCATGGCCGGGTCGCTGGACAGGCCGGTTTCAATAACCTTAATCTCCGGCGCCAGCTCTTCGTAGGCTTCTTCGATGGAATCAAATCCAGACTTACTGCCAAACATGCCAAACCACGGCGTCCAGATGTGCGCTGGAATGTACAACGCGTCTGGGCTCACTTCCAGTGCGTGTCTGAGCAGCTCCTTTGCATCAATACCCAAAATCGGGCGGCCGTCGGCTTTGAGGTTGCCGATGCGCTCCAGCCGCGCGTTGAGCTCACTCACTGCCTCAAAGCTGGGCAGCACGATCAGCTGGTGGACTTTGCGTACTTTACCGCCCTTGCTGTAAATGCTCGCAATTTCAACGGTCGGCACGAAGCGGATTTGTTGATTGCGCACGCTGGGTGGCAGCAGGGCGTCGATCGGCGCGACAAACTCATCCTTTAGCTTAAAGAGTCCGGGTTCGGCCGGCTCCAGCTTGGCCCGCATTTCCTCAAACCATGCCGGATGCGTAAAGTCGCCGGTGCCAATAACATGGATACCCTTTAGCTTGCCCCACTTGTATAAACCCTCAAACGTACAGTCCTTCGAAGTTGCACGGCTATAGTGCGAGTGAATATGCAGATCAACCACCAATTCTTGCATACAACCAGTATACCGGACCCGCTGCCGTAAGAAACTTTACATTTCAACAATATTGACAGTGCTATGATGGGTGTATGGCTATGCCGGTTTTTGCTTATGGGAAACTACGACCGCTCAGGCAGGCAAAAGGTCTGACCCAGGGTGAGATTGCTGCTGAACTGGGTATCAGCCGGCCGACGTACGTTCTGATGGAGCAGGGCCAGCGCGAACCGACACTAAGCCAACTTTACACACTCTCGCGGCTGCTTGGCGTGGAGATTAGTGAACTGGGCAGCAACCTGCCGACTTCGACCCAACATCCGTTTGACTACCACAAACTCAAAGAACTGGTGTTTACCTGCGCCTCAGCCGGTGCCGAAAATGGCGCCATCACCAAAACCAAGCTGTCACTGCTCGTATATCTAGCCGACTTTTCATGGTACCGGCTGACCGGACGCGCCATCACCGGCGCGCTATACCGTCACACTACCCGCGGGCCGGTGGCTGACGACTTTTTCCGGGCGCTCGACGAACTATACGAAGGCCAGGCGATCGCCATCGAGCCGACTGGCGTAACGATGATCATTCGGCCAATTGAACGCGCCCAGCCTGCGCTGCTCAGCCAGGAAGAACAGCTGCATGCGCAGAAAATCTGCGCCAAATGGCGCAAGGAAAGCACCGAGGCGGTAATGCGTTTTACCAGCATGCAAACCCCGTTTAAGTCATCCATGCCCGGTGAACCAATCGCCTATGAGACGATCGTGACCACGCCGGAGAACGAACTGTACTAACCCTCTTGCCGGTCGATAAATTCCTGACAGAAGCGTTCAAAGACAGCGTTTGTCCAGCCAAAGCCGGTTTGTGACGGATACACACCCTTGATCGGCGGCTTCTCGGGATTGACCACGTTATATTTTTCCAAGAAAACGCCATGGTGCTTGAACCATTGCAAGTTGGTGTGCAGCCAGCGCATGGCAATGCGGCGCGCCTCGTCATGGTACCCGTAACGCTGCAAACCTTTGACCACGATAAAGTGCAACGGCGCCCAGCCGTTGGGGTATGCCCACTGCATCGGCATAGTGCCGGGTACGAGCACACCAAGCGGCGTGCTGTCGGTTGTGCTTAAGCCTCCCTTTTGCTCGAACCGCCGGAGCGCCCGCACCAGCGCTCTCGCCTTGGTCTCGTCCACCATACCGGCCCACATCGGGTAGTATGCGGCGAGCGACGCCACGTTGCCGCGCTGCTCTTTGTAGTAGTTATAGTCGTAATACAGACCGCGGGATTTATTCCACATCAACTTGTCCATTGTGCGCTTGCGCTTGGCCGCTGCCCGCTCCCACTCTGCCACCTCTTTGTCATTGCCGAGAATACGTGCAGCTTCAGCAAAATCCATCTCGTATTTGTAAAGCAAAGCATTGAGGTCAACCGGCAAATACATCAGGCAGCGGCGGTTGAAGCGCGGGGTGTAATCCCAGCCGCTCTCCGCCTCGGCCAGGTCGTGCGTGTAGTTGATGTCATAGTAGCGGCTCAAACCCTTATACACCTGTCGCGTGTTGGGCTTTCTGGTACCCATCCATACTGTGCGGTATTCCTCCTTGGCCACGGCCATGTGTTCCTCGAGCCACTTCTCGCCCGGGTTATAGGCGTTGTACACATCCATGATGAATGACGTCAGAAGCGGCGGCTGTGACCGGCCGGTCAGGTATGTGCGCGAAGCATTGGGAATGATGTGGAGCTGCTTGAAGAGGTAGATCAAATTTTCGAGCATGCCCATAACCAGCTCTTTATGCTCCTCATCGAGCATGCCCTGGATCATGAAGTAGCTGTCCCAATAGTACATTTCATTAAAGTCAAACTCACGACCCTCTTCGTATGCCGGCACAAGGTACGGGTAGGGCAGCCCCAAGGCGCTGCCGTTATCTTTTGTGTGGTGTCGCTCTAGTTTCTTCCAGTACTCGGCAATATATTCGCGGGCGGCTTTAACATCACGAGCTGATAACTCGTGTACACGTCCGCGACGGAACCATCGGTATGTGGTGTTTTGTACTATTGCACGTGCCTGTTCCAACATAGGCAACACTATCCTTCCTTATGTAGCCTAGGCTACGCGATCAGGGGGCGTCAAGCGAAAAACATTAGTATTTTCTGTGAAAATTATGAACGACCGATTAAATAAATTATGCTTCGTTGTGACTTTTACGGTTAAGGTGCGCTTGCTAATGACCTACGGAATACTTATTACCCCAAGCGACCATGGACTGCAGAATCGGGATGAGGTCCTCGCCCTTGGCCGTGAGTGAGTACTCCACGCGTGGCGGTACCTCGGCATACGTCTTTTTATTGATAACTGCTTCGGCCTCCAGGAAATCGAGCCGCTGCGACAGCGTGCGCGGACTAATGCCAGCCAGTGCCGTTTGCAGCTCGCTGAAGCGGCGGGGACCGGCGGTCAGTTCGCGGATGATAAGGCCGCTCCATTTGTCGCCGATGATCTTAAGCGCCGCAGCGATGCAGCCGCCGCGCGGTTCGGTTACTTCATTCATGCTTTACTTTGTATAGCATTGGGGGCTATAGTAGTTGCTATACAAAGTATAGCATAAATAAAGGGTTAAGGAGGAATGATGGCTTACGACACTATCGCCAGCGATGAGCAAATAGAAAAAACCAAACAGGCACTCGAAGCCAACGGCTTTACCGTGATCGTTGCTGAAAACGGCGAGGCTGCCAAGAAAGCGGTGCTGGATCTGATTCCTAAGGGTGCCGAGGTGCTAACCAACACCTCAAAGACACTCGAAGCACTGGAGCTGGACAAGGCTATCAACGAGTCCGGCGAGTATGACTCAGTACGGAACAAGCTCAACGCCATGTGGGGCGACCCCGAAAAGAAGCGCGACCAGCGCAAACTCGGCGCTGCGCCGGACTACACCATCGGCAGCGTGCACGCCATCACCGAAACAGGCGAAGTGTTTATTGCCTCTAACACCGGCAGCCAGTTGCCTGGCTACGCCTACGGCGCCGGAAAGGTCATTTGGGTTGTTGGCGCGCAGAAACTTGTTGCGACTCATGCCGACGCCCACAGACGCTTGGAAGAATATGTACTGCCGCTCGAAAGCGAACGGGCGCGTGCTGCGTACGGCGTCCCGGGCAGCAACATCAGCAAGCTTTTGATTGTTTCCAAGGAGGTTGAAGAGGGACGGATTACGATTATTATCGTCAAGGAAAAACTTGGGTTTTAGCGGCTACACGTTTGTATCACAAAAAGGCGGGGATTCGTCCCCGCCTTTTATTATTCGGCCTGCGGCGAGGGAATAAGCGTGTACAATTGAATTATGAAATCGGAACTGAATCGAACCGCTGTTAGTGCTACGTTGCACTGTTTAACTGGGTGCGGGATTGGTGAGGTGCTTGGCATGATTATCAGCACGGCGCTGGGGTGGGCAGCTGCGCCGAGCGTAGTGCTGGCGGTAGTGCTCGCCTTCTTCTTTGGCTATGCACTGGCCATGCGGCCGTTGCTTGGCCACGGATTAGCGTTTAAGAAAGCGCTCGCGCTGGCGCTGGCTGCCGACACCGCCTCGATCGCCACTATGGAGATTGTGGACAACGGGGTTATCCTGCTAGTGCCCGAGGCCATTCATGCCGGTCTGGCCACCTGGCTCTTTTGGTGGAGTCTGGGTCTTGGGCTGGCGATCGCCTTTGTCGTCGCTTTCCCGCTCAACCGCTGGCTCATTTCGCGCGGCAAAGGCCACGCCGTCGTGCACGCCATGCACAACCACAGCAACCACCACGAACACCACTACGGGCATCACCACTAAAGTCACACCCTTTAATATTTGATACTCTCCGCCAGGGCGCGGATGTCCTGGTACTGGCGGCTTTTTAGGAACGTTTCTTTATCGACGCGGGGCGTGCCGAATTCGAGCGTGCCGCCGGGTTGCGGGTCAGGATCGACGAACCCGAAACCCAAAACAAGCGTGTCGGCAGGCGCGTAACAGCTGTTCTGCTTAATGTGAACGGCCAGCACGTCGCCCTGCTCTTCGTGCAGCTGGAGGTAGAGGCCGTTGCTTAGTCGCTCGCCTTCGGTTGATGTGGCTGGTGCACACGGATTGTCGCTTGCCGACATTTCCTCCGGGTAGAGGTCAAGACGCTCCGGGCGGTCTTTGATGCAGTTGTAAGCGGTCGTGCCGTACATCTTCAGCTCATAGCCTTTGCGTTTATAATCTGTTTTGATTGCACCCGGCAGCTCAATGAAAGGCTTACCCGACTCGCAGTTGTTAATGGTCCAGTTTGCAGGATATTTAAATGTCGCGTTCTCGGCCGCATATACTTTGAGCTGGTCTGTTACAGGATACGAGCTGGCATTACCCCGCAGCAGAAAAACAAGCCCCAGCACAATCACAGCTGCCCACGCCATCACTGCAACTGTGTGCGCTGTCGACCATCGCTCTGCCAGTGTTTCTATGCTCAAGGGTCCCACAACATTACTCATAATAACAGATATAAGACGCTTGTGTTTCGGCGAAGCTGTCAAAGGAGCGTAACCTTTCTTACGGCAACGTCATGTGCCCCGCTCTACACTGCAAAGGGTGAGCGGAGAGACTTATGCTAAGACGCTTCATTACCGCGGCCATCGTAGCCCTGCTGCTCGCGGTCGGCATACCGGCAGTTAGCGCATCGTCGCAAAGTTCTGCTAACGGGTCGTGGATGAACACCCTTAACTCGTCCGGCGACGGGCCAAATATTGCGGCCGGTTTGTGTTTGGGGGCCAGCCTGGATTTTAGCGCGGCGAGCGCCGCAAGATGCGTCCGGCAGACCCGACCCAGCACCAACACTGCCAGCCGTACAGCAACGACTGCCGACCGGGAGGTGCCGCGGTTTCAGTACGCGGCGCTGGGCGACTCCGTTGCCTCCGGCAACGGGCTGCCAGAAGGCAACAACCTTGGCGACGGCGTCTGTGATCGCAGTACTGAATCATACCCTTACTACATTGCCGCGGCGTTAGACGTTAGCTTTATCCATGTCGCCTGCCGCGGTGCAACTATGCAGAACATGCTTGTGAGCCAGAGCGTCATCGGTCCCAATCCCGCGCCGCAGCTCAACAGCGCCTTTGCGGCAGGCACACCAGAACTTATCACTATCACCGCCGGTGCTAATGACGCCCGCTGGCAGGCGGTTCTTCTACGGTGTCTGCGAGGCGCCTGCGGCACGAACAGCGACGCCCGAACACTCCAGACCGCATTCGCCTCACTGCAAAACGAGTCACAAGCGGCACTTAATGAAATAGCCGAACGATCTTCCGGAAGGGCACCCCAGGTTATTCTGACCGGCTACTACAACCCTATCGCCAGCTGCGCCGGCGTCCACCCTCGCGTGACCGACGATGAGCTAGCATGGATCAGTGATCAACTGGACAACCTTAATGCAACGCTGGCGGCTGTGGCCGCCGAGTACTCTTTTGCTACTTTCGTGCCGATTAACTTTACCGGCCACGATCTCTGCTCAGCCGACCCCTGGGTACAAGACACCGATGACCCGGCACCCTTACACCCCACAGCCACCGGCCAGCAGGCTATCGCCCAGACGATCCTGGCCAATTTATGAACGATACCCTGACCAAATGATACGTCAAGAAAAGTGCCCAACCATAAAGTCGGGCACTTTTCTTGGTGGAGCTGGCGGGTACTGCCCCCGCGTCCGAAGGTTTATCTGGTTGGTCTATCCTACAGGTTTAGGCTGCTTGAAAAATCTCGACAGGCAACGGCTAAACAGCCGAAACGTTACCTGCCAAAGGCCAAGGTCTTAGCAAACACTATGGCCAGCAGTGCTTGCGCATCCAGACGATATGACACGCACTGATGCTATCTGGCGTCACGTCAGGCGCGGCTGTAGATAATTAGGCTACAGCTGCGAGCTGGCGCTGAGCGAGAACTTCGTTCACCTTAGCGATCCAGCTTTGTGCCTTGTTGGCATCTATTCAATATTGCCTATAACGCTGACAAGCGACCTGCTGATCCAACCGATAAAGTCCAACGTCGAGCATAATTTCAGCCCCGTGCCTACATTATATCATATCTACACAAAAACGCTAGTGTTTTAAAATTCGTTTTTTATAGATCTCGCCCACCAGTGGAGCGTCAGCGAACGACGACACCAGGCTGCCTGCAGGCGTTTGCACGATGATGGTATTCTCTTTGCCGATGACCACGAGCGGCCGGCCGGTCTCGTTAATTACCAGGTTACCCCGGCTTTTTTCCAAAATCGTGCTGCCAAGCACAACATTGCCGCAGGCGTCCTTGTTATTCAGTTCATAGACTTCCTCGAACCTGCCAACGTCAACAAATTCATAACGTATCTCCATGACCCGCATGGTTTGGGAAGCCTGGAAGAGAGTGGAACTTATGTCGATAAACGGCATTGCAAGAAAGGCCTTTTTGCTCGCTGCTGCATTGCCCTGCAATACCTCCTTGGCGATGGGCACCCAATCCTCGGTCGCGGCATCCAGCTCCCTTATGAGGGCGTTTTTGGTGGCAATAAACACGAAGGGCGAACGGTATATAGTCTTACCGGCAGCCAATTGCTCAAGGTCGGCTTGCGCCGGTTTTTCCAGGAACTTCGCCACTCTTCCTGCATCATCAACAACACAATAGCCATCATTACTGTTATACGTTTGGTATTTGGTGCAAAGTAAGGTGATCGTAAAGCGGGTGTCGTTTT
>CALKHY010000072.1 GCA_937988795.1 uncultured Candidatus Saccharibacteria bacterium | reverse complement strand
GTAGAGCGCAAAGTCGAGCTTGGTGTTAGCGAGGTTTGGCCCGAGTTCCAGATTGCCCACGTAGCCGAACGGGCGGAAGTACACGTCGCCCTCTGGCTTGTTCCGCTTAACAAGCTCAATGAAGATATCCTTCATCTGCGCCTCGTCGTACGGCAGCGGACAGCCGAGGATGCGGGCAGAGGAGTGCAGGCGCGCAATGTGGTCCTCAAGACGGAAGATGTAAATCGCGTTCTCATCCTTGTTGTAATAGCCGCGCACGCCGCCGAAGATGCCGGTGCCGTACTGCAGGGCATTGGTCATGATTGATACTTTGGCGTCTTCGGTTTTAACGAAATCGCCTTCAAAAAAGGTGTAAGGGAAGAATTGGGTCTTCATCTTAGTACTCCATTCCAGCGCCGCCCAGGGCAGGCCGGGCTGCAGCGCGCATTCGTTTTAGTAACCGGTTGGTAACTGGTGCGACCGACGGGTGGACACCGCCGTTTTTCTTAACCGCCTCTTTCCAGGCCTTCTCACGCTTCTTGTACGTTGCCGGATCCGCCAGCTCGGTGCAGTCAAGTGTGTCGTTGTTAAGATCCACGACGATCTCGTCGCCGTCCTCAATCAATGCGATTGGGCCGCCTAAGTACGCTTCGGGGCCGACGTGGCCGATCACCAGGCCGACCGAACCGCCCGAGAAGCGGGCGTCCGTCATCAGGGCAATGGTGATACCTTTCTGGCGGCAGAGCGCAGTAATGCGCGAGGTTGGGTCGAGCAGTTCCGGCATGCCGGGCGCGCCGCGCGGGCCCAGGTAGCGGATCACCACCATGTCGCGGTCTTCAAAGATGTCCGGCGTTTCGGCCAGTGCCTTAAGCAGCGCCTGTTCGCTATCAAAGACACGGGCGCGGCCCTTAAAGACGTTGTTCTCCAGCCCGCCTTCCACGCCAGCCACCTTAATGACTGCGCCGCCTTCCGGCGCCAGGTTGCCGTGCAGCAGGCGCAGGCCGCCGGTAGGCTTGAACGGCTTCTTCACCGAGTAAATAACCTCGTGGTCAGGAGCAGGCGGGTTCAAGCGCTTGACCTGCTCGGCCAGTGTCTCGCCGGTACAGGTGATGGTACTGCCGTCCAGGTAGCCGGCATCAAGCAGCTCCTTAACAATCACCTGCAGGCCACCCTTTTCGTCGATATCAACCATCGAGTAACGGCCGAACGGCCGCGCGTCGATCAATACCGGCACTTTACGCGACAGCTCGTTAAACTCTTCCTGCGACATAACTTCTTTCCAGAGATCGATGCCGGCAGCGCGGGCAATCTCTACGCTGTGGAGCACCACGTTGGTCGAGCCGCCCATGGCAATTGCGGTTATCAGCGCGTTTCTGAGCGACGTCGGTGTCACGATGTCGCGCGGCTTGATGCCTTTTTCGGTCATGGTAAGCAGACAGTCAATCAACTGGTCGGGGAATTCCTGCAGGCGGCGCTTGTCGTCAGAGGCAGGGGCGACCATGTGCAGGGGTTCCATGCCGAGCACTGCAATAAACGACTGCATAGTGTTGTAGGTAAACATACCGCCACAGCTACCCTGGCCGCAGCAGGCGTTCAGCGCCACGCGGTCTTTCTTGTCTTGCGACGGGTCGCCGGCTACCTGGAAGGCGGTCACGATATCGATCCGCTCGAGCGTCTCTGGGTCGATGCCGGGGCGGATCGGGCCGTCAGAGAGGATCACAGCCGGCTCGTTGTGCTCCAAAATGGCAGCCAGCGTGCCCACCGGCGGCTTGTCGCAAGCCACTACCGAGATCACGCCTTTTACGTTGCTACCGTTTAAGTGAATGTCGATCGCGTCGTTCGTCACCTCGCGCCCGATCAACGAAAAACGCATTTCAGGCGTACCGTTCAATTGTCCGTCCGACACGCCGATGGTGTACGCCGGCAGCAATAAACGGATAGGTAAATCTTCTTTCCATATGCGCGCTGACAGCGCTGCTTGGATGGCGCGCACTTTCTGCGTCACGCCCACGTAGCACTGGCTATCACCCAGGCTGCCTGTCACCGCCCACACTGGATCGTGAATCTTGTACGGATCCTGGCCTATAAAGCGAGCCGTACCGACGCGCTGTACATCGCGGCCTGGGTTCTCCGATACAAAGCGCTTCTTTGCGCTGCTCGCTTGTTCGTTAAACTTTTGTGCCTCGTCTTTATTTTCGCAACCGCCTCCGCAGTTGCAGCCATTGCAAGTACTCATCGCATTGTCCGTGGATAACCCTTACATTTTATACGTAGTAGTGTAACAGGTTTGGCAGATTCGCTCTTTCAGGGGGTCGCAGGCTGTGCTGCGATGAGAGGTGTTACGAGCGAATCTGCACACGCGCAGCACAGCCTCCGAAGAGGGTCACCACGATAATCTCCACAATGCTGCTAACGAGTTCGCGCATAACTACCGAACAGTGTATGCAGGAAGCCGCAAATCCGTCAAGGCAAAACTGACCGAAAGCCCTTAAAAATGTTGACGCAAAAATGATATCAGTTTATACTTGCGTCCGATATGTCAACAAACAGCCTTATTCTTGGTCTCGTGATGCTCGGCTCGAAGGAGCTCGGGTAAGCGTTTGCCAAGAATTAAGCTGAAAAAAGAACAGCAAACCGCCGGGCTCCCAAATGGAGCCCTTTTAATGTAAGGTGTTCATATCTTATGACTGACGGCACGAACATAGACAGATTATTATCGAATGGCAATCCGCATCTCCCGGAGACTACTCCTGAGAGGGCAAGTTCCCTGGATTTAACCGAATTGCAAAAATATATGGTGTAACCACAGTAGCAAACTGGCAGACTGATGCGGCAAGTGCTGCACGCCAAGCCGAGGTGCGTGAGATTGGAGACACGTGGGCCGACCTAAGAAAACGTGCCCCGAAAGACGCACAGGCGGCTACACAACTAGCTGAACTAGAAGCACATCACCCAGATGTTAAGGTAATGCTCAGCCTTGCAGAAGCCAGGAAAAGTCTGTCACGTGCAACAGAACCACTCAGATCAACCCTCTCGACGATCGATGCAACCCTAAAGGAAGAGAAGGGCCATGCTACCAAGCTTGCGTCACTGGTCGAATGGGAATCAAATATTCACAAAATTCCTGAAAGTCAACGACATGTTGTGCTTGCAAGAACCATTGAGTCCATTAAACGCGAGGATTCGCGGGGCATTACAATGCGGCAAGCACTAGCCCGGCTCATAAAGGATGAGTGGGGGGTAGAATTGACAGACGAAATGTCAGTAGCCGATGTTCTCGCCTCCATTAAGCGACCCGACCAAGAGCCCGTAGATTATATGGATCTGCTGGCTGTTGCCCGGAACCACCACGAGAAGACAAAACAAAGAATAGCCAAGCTCGAACAACAACGAGCAGCCATTGATCAAGATATCGGAAGTCAGGTAGCGACCATGAATCTATCGCTCTTGAACCAAGCCTATGCAGCCGGGCATATAAGATTATCAAAATATCTTGCAGATAAAATGGCCTTGTCATCGCACAAGGTTGATCTTGTAAATACTATATCCCGAAACATGCCGCAGGTTGATGGACGGTTCAAGCGCCGACATAACGCGGCAAAAAACGTTGTTTATGATGTTATACAAGCAAGGCTAACCGATATCTTGCTAACAACAGACCCGAGCATGTCACCAGACGAGCTCGCCCGTTATGTTTCAGAGACTATAGTAAAGACTACACAATTAGTGGCTCGCGCAGCCCTAAATCCATACACGGGAGCCATTAAGGAAGCAGAACTGCTCCAGCTTGCAAACGATTACCTAAGCGCGGTCATATATCCGGGCTACCAAATAGAATTTAAGGTCGGGCTGGGAGGTTCTAAAGCTGACCCGAACTGCAGGCTCCCTGCATATCTAGTAGCGCCACTTGAGCACATGCGCGATTTCCTTAAACTTGGACTTCAACCCCCTAAATTAACAGTCTTGAATGCCTGGAGGATTTCTTCTCGGGTCAACCCCATTAATCCAGATCGAGCAGCCCAAGTTGCGCAACGCAGTACAGATATACTGCGTCGTTTTGTAAATGAATTTTACGAAGAACTGGCTGACTACGTCAGCTTTGAAGAAGTTGACGAAGAGTACATCACGTCCAACACCCGTCTAGGCCAAACGATACTCGAATCCTTCATGCAAATAGAGCATCTTGAGACCGACGTTGCCCTACGAGCCTTACAGCGACTTTATACTCGTGGAGACAAACATGGAGCGCAAGAAACTAACGTCGACACGCGTCGGAGAAACACCAATCTTTACGCCGCGGGGCATGTTGCCGTATTCGGAACCGCTTATCCTGCTTCCATGGCAAAAAGCATACCCGATGCGGTCATAAAATGGGGTGGTGCAGGTGAAGATTCATTCAATGCCATCCAACGCTTCCTAGCAGATAAAATTAGGCAACACCGAGACTATTCACACATAGCAATCTTGCCAAATGCAGGTTGGCCCACGGATGAAGCAGGGGTGAGAAGACCTCGTACACAGACAAACATCCCTATGCGCGCCGGAGGAGACCCGCCGCCATACTACACAATTGGTACTGAAGAAATATCCGCAGGGCCTGTACGTTTCCAGACCATGGAAGCATTGATAGCTCACTACCAGAAAGCAACAGAACAAAGCGGGCGTTACCCCAGATCCGTAGAAGACCTCGAAGTCCTGCGCAAAGCGCTTGGCGATCGCTACATTGCATTCTTAAATTCACTTACCAGTATCTAGGAGAACAACATGTCAATTAAGATTAAGGAAACATTTGGTGTAGAACTCGAAAAACCGTTCACACGGCTCGACGGAGAATCTCACAGTGTTAGCGCCGACTATTTTCAAACGCTGCAAACACTAAAAGGTGAACGAGGAGAAGAAACCCACCTAAAAAAATTAGGTAGTGCCATTATCGGGATCGAGACGCCTTACGGTGAAGAGAGCCTAGACAATGGATTTAACCTCGGCGAAAGTGCGACGGGTCCGGTAGGTTCTCTCGCAGAGCTGTGGAGCATTGTGCGGACAGAAATAGGTGATGTCATAAACGCATTAGAACAAGAGGGCGCCGGAATCCTCAATATGGCAAATCACCCGCTTACTTATGTCAACGAAAGTACTTACCAGCGCAATGTGGCGCCAAAACCCATCTATCCCTATCTGCGTGAATACCGAAGATGGCACCATGAAGCCGGCATAGATGCAAAGGCACAAAACAGCCCTTCTGTTGGAGTACCTTTCGAAAGGGCGGCAGAGGCTGTAAATGCGATTATAGGCTTTGGAGCTGCATTTATA
>CALKHY010000071.1 GCA_937988795.1 uncultured Candidatus Saccharibacteria bacterium | reverse complement strand
CGGGTACTGCTGCATGAGGGCAACCTGTCCGGCATGTACCCACAATTCCTTTAGCACGCCATCGTCTGCGGCCTCTTGCAGGAGCATTCGGGCAATCAGTTCCCTGCCCAAACGGTCAGGCAACGTTGTGTCCCGCGTAAGCACCTCGGCCGCCAGCTGGCTGTGGCCCAGATCAACAACGCCGCCCTCGAAGCATACATGCAAATTAGCACCCATAGCAAACGATACTAACCCGGACAGCAGGCCAGATCTGTAAGCTTATCAACAGCCTTACGACAAGGATAGATTTGACACTACCGCAAAGGAACCTCGGGCGCGTCGGGCCGCAGCCCCGCCCCTTGGGAGAGGTCAGGTGGAGCAACCTGGTTGCTCACTGCAGCAGCACCGGTCCTTTGGTAATATCTTTGCCACAATTCTGCCAACGTCCCATCCCGGCGCATTTCATCTAATGTGTTATTTATGATCTGTTGTCGCCGCTGTCCTTCGTCCGGCGGATAAACCGGCAGCTGGGGCCTAACCATTTCCCTCCATTTATCTGGTGTCAGCCCGCCAAATATTAAAAAATTATTACTTTTTTCCACTTACTGATGATCATACCGGCCGGCAAAACATCAAGCAAGTGCTTAATTTACAACTCCTCGTCGAGAACCGACCTGATGTCGTCGTAGCGGAAACCCTGGCGAGCAAGGTAGGCCATGAGTTTTTGCTTGTCGGGGTAACGATGACGTTTCTTTTGAACGAGCTCTCTAAGCGCCACGCGTTCATCTGTTTCGTCCTCGGCCAGCACCTGGTCGATAATGTCCTCTGGCACGCGTTTTTGCAAAAGTTCCTGCCTTAGGCGCTGTTTGCTCACACTCTTGAGCGTACGGCGGTTTGACACCCACGCGCGGGCAAAGTCCAGATCGCTGAGCAGCCCAGCCTCCTTGAGCCGCCGGATGATTTCATTGGCCGCGTCCTTATCAACTTCTTTGCGCTGCAGGTACGTCTCGATTTCCCATTCGCTGCGCGCCCGCATTGCTACATAGCGAAGCGCGTCGTAGTACGCTTTGTCCATTCCGGCATCTTTTTTGAGCTTCTTAAGCTCAGCCGGCGTTAACTCCTGGCCTACGGCCAGCCCACTGGCAAGCAAGCCGGACTCGCTCAGCGAAAACGCATACTTGCCGTCAACAAAGATCGAGTATCGGTCAGTGCGTTTGACCTGTTGTGTAATTGCGGTTATCTTCATGGCATGTTCAGCAGGTAAGGCGCGGCGTAGCGCAAACCCTCGGCCATCTTGTCGGGTTCCCGCGCCGCCAGTTCGGCCAACTCCTCTTTGGTAAACCAGCGCACCTTGCTCACCTCTGCGCGCCCGAGGCGAGTCGGTAGCGCGTCCAGTTTAATTTCGAAAATTTTTGCGAAACGGCGAGCCTGGACGCCGCCCCACAGCGGATCATCGGCATAATAGTGCGCGATCTCTTTTAGCTCAGCGTCGTGAACGCCCAGCTCTTCGGCCAGTTCCAGTGCAGCCGCCTGCTCGTAGGTACGGCCGCCGTCAACATGCCCGGCAGCCGACACATCCCAGCAGCCCGGGTACAATCGCATGTGCTGCGAACGTTTTTGCAGCAAAATCCGGCCGGCCGAGTCTCTTGCGACCACGAATACAACCCGGTAAATAAGGCCCGTGGCGCGCGCATCAGCAAGCGCTGCCTCGCCAACAACTTCGTCGTTCTCGTTTACGATCACGACAGGCGGATACTCTGTAACCGACTGCGTATCTGGCGCGCTCACGCTACCGTAAACTCCACGAATTCACTTTCCGGGATGCAGAGCACCGGGGTGCCGGGCGCTTCGGAGAGCGCCTGCTGCTCCAGCGAGTCCCAATCCTCATCGGTGTAATTGTTGTAGTTCGACCGCCAGTGCGGAATGCTTGTAGCTTTTACCCAGCCAAGGCCGCGGTTATACGTCTTCTTATCCAGATAAATGAAACCTTCACACATGAAGTTGGCACCTGCACTAGAACCGGCAATCATTTTCCCGTCCCACAACGCAGCAATGTTGCCGTGTTTACGCAGCCTGGCGGCAAGCGTGTCGGTGCTGCCGCCCGGAATGTAAATAATGTCAGACCAAGCCGAGATCTCAGCAAAATTCTCATCGGTCATGGTTTGACATTCAACATGCCGCCCACCCTTAAACTTATCAAACATGTTCATATTTACGGCGCGCGTTTCTTCCCAGTCGCTTTCGGGCTGTGCAAAAATGCAAAATGCCAATTTTACCTCTTTGGGATAATAACGGAACAGGGTATCGACAAACCTTTTGCCGCCATCCTCGCCAAACCATGGCCGGCCACCCATCAAAATTAATCGCTTCATATTGCTATTTTACTTTACTTTCTCCACACGCGTTTTTTATTTTTTCTTCCTTGTCTCGGAAGGGTTGTTCGAGGTGTTCATATGATGCCGCCCCTGCGCAGTACTTGTTCCATGGCGGGCAGGGCCGTCATTTTGCTTAAAATACCTAAATGTCCCCCGTTTGGGATAGTTGTAAACGTACCGTCCAATGCCTGGCAGAGCTGTTTTGCGTCATCTATGTCGCAGTATGGGTCGTCGCTGCCGTGGATAAAGTAAAATCTGTCCGCCTTTTGCTTGATCACTTCCGGCTTGTACTCTGGCAGGAACAGATTATCGAATTGGCCGGGAATATACCACGACGCCGACTTAACCAGCTTTTCGTTGAGAAAGGCGCCAACCAGGGCAACAGCTCTAGCGTGCGGGAACCAGTCGCTCATCAGCAAGTTCAAGATGGTTGTTGCGCCGGATGAGTAGCCGACGATCACGTTGTCTGCAAAGTCCCAACCGGATTCGCGCAGAAACTTGTCGTATTTATCTTTGTCTGGATACATATTGTCCGGCAAGATCGGCATGAAGACTTCGTAGCTGGCGCCCTCAAACAATTGCTTAGCCCACGGTAGCCAATGGTCGGTGAGCTTATTGCCGGTGCCGTGCAAAATGGTGGCGCGTTTGGTCATGCTTACAATTTTACTCTGCCGCGGCGGCCTCGCGGACTTTTTGGGCGATCTCGTTCAGTAGTTTGGGGTTTTCCTGCAGGTAGGTTTTGGCGGCTTCGCGGCCCTGGCCGATCTTTTCGCCGCTGTAGGCAAACCACGCGCCAGACTTTTCGACGATACCACGGGCGGCGGCGAGGTCGAGCACGTCGCCGGCCTTGCTGATGCCTTCGTTGTACATGATGTCAAACTCGGCTTCGCGGAACGGCGGCGCGATCTTGTTCTTTACCACCTTAACTCGCGTACGGTTGCCAATGACGTTCTCGCCCTGCTTGATCTGGCCGGTCCGGCGGATGTCCATGCGCACGCTGGCGTAGAACTTGAGCGCGTTGCCGCCGGTGGTCGTCTCGGGGTTGCCAAACATCACGCCGATCTTCATGCGGATCTGGTTGATGAAGATCACGGTGGCTTTACTGCGATTAGTAACGGCTGTGAGCTTGCGGAGCGCCTGGCTCATCAGGCGGGCCTGTAGTCCTGGCAGGGCGTCGCCCATGTCGCCCTCAATCTCGGCACGCGGCACCAGCGCAGCCACGGAGTCAACAACGATGATATCTACTGCATTTGAGCGCACCAATGTCTCCACAATCTCCAGCGCCTGCTCACCGTTATCGGGCTGGGAAAGGAGCAAGTTGTCGACATCTACGCCGATGCGTCGGGCGTACGCTGGGTCGAGCGCGTGCTCGGCGTCAATGAACGCTGCGGTGCCGCCAGCCTTTTGCACCTCGGCAATGGCGTGGAGCGTGAGCGTCGTTTTACCCGACGACTCTGGCCCGTAAATCTCAATAATTCGCCCTTTCGGCAAACCGCCGCCGAGCGCCAGGTCCAGCGAAAGACTGCCGGTTGAGGTGGTCTCTACCTTTTCGGCATAGCCCTCGCCGAGTTTCATAATCGAGCCTTTGCCAAACTGCTTCTCGATCTGCTCCAGCGCCATACTCAGCGCCTTGGACTTACCGTCATCAGTGCCAGCTGCCGCTTTTGCTTCGGCCTCTTTGGCTGCCTTGTCGTTTGTCTTGTCTTTCGCCATATAACCCTCCAATCTAACAGCGTCTCTCAGACTTTCGCTTATAGTATAACAGTTTTGCAATGCGGGCAATGTCAGCAATTTCGCCAAGGTTAAGGCTACAAAAATGCACGACGCTTATGGTTTTCGTTATATAATGAAGCAGAAATGGACGCGAAGAATTCCTTGATGGGGAAACTGCTCGGCAATGCCGACAAGTTCACCGACAAGCAGGTGGTGGAAACCCTGGAGATGCTTGTCGAGCATGGCGTGCGGCGCGGTGCGACCGATATCCACATCGAGCCGCATGAACGTTTTGTGCTGGTGCGCTACCGGATTGACGGCGTGCTCCGCGGCGTGCACAAGTTGCCCCGGGCGTCGCTCGGACCGCTGCTTGCCCAACTCAAGACACTCGCCGGACTTCACGTCCAGGATACACAAATGCCGCAGGAAGGCGACTATACGGTAAAGCTCAAGGACGGCACCGTTGACGTACACCTGTCGACCATGCCGGTATACGGCGGCGAAAAAGCCGTACTACACCTTAGCCAAGAGCGCGGCAACCCGAAAGACCTTGCCGAACTTGGATTCTGGGGCGACGGGCTCAAGGCACTCAGAAATGTTCTAACAAGCCCGCACGGCCTGGTGGTAGTGACCGGTCCACGCCACAGCGGCGTTGCCGCCACGCTCTTTAGCCTGCTCAAGGATGTCAACAGCCCGCTGCTCAATGTAACCACTATCGAACGCGGCGTGAAGTATCGGATGGCCGGGGTCAACCACACATACTTGGCTGGCGGCATGACCGTATTCGAAGGACTTGAGGCAGCACTTAAACAAGATGCGAACATCATCCTGATCGACAACCTGTCTGACGGCCAGACCACCAACCTGGCTGTCCAGGCTGCAGCCACCGGCCACCTGGTGCTCGCAGGCCTGCGCGCTCCGAGCGGCGCGGCGGCGCTTTTACACCTT
>CALKHY010000070.1 GCA_937988795.1 uncultured Candidatus Saccharibacteria bacterium | reverse complement strand
CTCTTTCCCTACACGACGCTCTTCCGATCTACCCGTAAATATTACCATAACAGCTTTAAATTGTCAATACCATTATAGTTCTTTTGCAATATTAGCAAGGTTATTCTAATACAGGCAAGCATAAGCAAGAAGAACCCCGGAGTTTCAGGCTCCGGGGCTGTTTTTGACAGATATTTCGGCTCTTATTGCCGCTTGCGGTTGCGGTAAGTGGCGTACAGATGGTGGCCGACGGCGCCGGCGGTGGTAACTCCGGCGAACAAGCCCGCCAGGCTGGCCGGACCGGTTACCGGCAGCTTGGCCGGGGGTGCCGGTTTTTCCTCCTTAACGCTGAGCACCTTTACGACGGGCGGTTTTTCTTCTTTCTTCTCTTCTCTCTTTACCTTGATTTCCTTTACGCAAGCCTCGTCAACAATCACTTTCTCTTGGTTGCCAGGTAAGCTGATAGTTATCTCAACCCACACTTTAGCGTCCTTTTCGAAGGTCTTTTCTACTGGCTCGTCAGGGCGTTCGGTAGTGCCTATAAGCTGTTTGCCGCCGCCATCATCAAAGAAGTAATCAAACTTAATGAACTCGGCAAAGCCGAACTTGTGCGCGTCGGTGGTAAAGCGGTAGGTGTTCTTTTTGTCTTTTACCTCTTCTTTGATTAGGTCTTTGCACTTGGCGCCCGATTTGATCTTTTTGGCCTGTATGGGGTTGCCGCAGCTGGTCAGGGCGGCAAATTTGACCGTGCCTTCTTTGTCGAAGAGGATGAGGACGTCCAGGTCGTCTTGCTTCAAAACATCGGTGTGGGAACTCTTGAAGAACTCGCCGATGCCGCTCAGCGGCTCATATGGCTCGGCATAGGGGAAGTGGGTGCGGCCAATGCTCCAGGCGTGTTTCATGACGACTCGGCCTTTGTCGTCCAGGACGTCGCCGTTTTTCTTGGCCTTGCCCAGCACCGCCTTGCCCTTAAAGTCATCGTAGTCACTGGCAGACAGGCCAAAGTGGGCATAAACCGAGCTTAGCTCGCCGGTGATCTTGCTGATGAATTCGTGTGCGCTTGAAGCGCCGCAGGGCATCACATCGTTCGGGTCGCAGTCTGGTCCGTCGGCGGCCACATTGGGCGGGCTGGCCGCAAACCCTGCTGCGGCCAACACGCCTGCGAGCGCGAACGCCAACAGACCTGCGGTAAACCGCCGCCACACCGCCTGGCCGGCCAGTATGTTTAATCTGGTAATTATCTTCATGCCCACCTCCCTTACGGCTTGTTTGCTTATGTTTTCCACATGCTACCAACCGGCGCGCCAGCCCAGCAGTGAAAAACCATACACTTTACCCATCGCAC
This sequence comes from uncultured Candidatus Saccharibacteria bacterium, assembly GCA_937988795.1. Lineage (GTDB taxonomy): Bacteria > Patescibacteriota > Saccharimonadia > Saccharimonadales > UBA4665 > PMNU01. The sequence continues at coordinate 152 of CALKHY010000070.1, read as the reverse complement.
ACAATAATTAACAAGTTATGAAATTTGTCATTTTATGCTTGCAGACCTAGGCAACCAGCGCTATATTTTGGTCGGCGTCGATAACCATAAAGGATTACAGGCGTCCATGCAGAAGACCATCGAAATGCTGAGAAAATCCGCAAGAAACATTC
>CALKHY010000069.1 GCA_937988795.1 uncultured Candidatus Saccharibacteria bacterium | reverse complement strand
GGAGTTCAGACGTGTGCTCTTCCGATCTACAAGGAATCAACATGGTTTAAGGGCTACACTAAGCAATACTTTTATGATCGTGGCGCGCTTTATAAGGCGCTATATCCGTACACATACGCGTTCTTCCTATTTATATTACTGGTACGCAAGTATAAAGTATTTTCACTTCGGCGGCGTTTTATTCAGATGTACCTCGAAAGCTTGCGTGGCGCATCGGCGTACGCCAAGGAGGAGCCATGAAGAAAGTTGGCATAGTTACTCTCGACAGCGCGTTTAATTATGGTAATCGGCTGCAAAATTATGCCCTGCAGCAAGCGCTACAGGCTATAGGATATGAAGCTGTCACAATAGTTTCTGATAGTAGAGTCAAGCGGGCCAAACGATGGGCGAAGAAACTATTGGGTAGATTGCCGCTTGGCCAACGCTTTCGGTATTGGCGGATGCTCGCGGGAAAAGAAAAGGTATTTACTCCATTTTCTGCAGCATACATCGCAACTTCTAAGAACAAGAACCCCAATGAGTATCATGCTGTCATTTCTGGCTCTGACCAAGTCTGGAATCCGAGATTCGCAGGCAAAGATTTCTATTTCCTTACCTTTGTCCCGAAGGAAAAGCGTTTTGCCTATGCGGCAAGTTTTGGTGTGTCAGAGATTCCGGCCGAACACAGAAGCCGCTTCAGTAAAAATCTGAGAGGTTTTAACCGGATATCAGTCCGCGAGGAGGATGGAAAACGGATGGTCGAAGAACTGGCCGGACGCAATGATGTTATTGTTGTACCCGACCCGACGATGTTGCTAACTCGAAGCGACTGGGATGCATTCACTGGCAATGCCAAACCAAAAAACGCACCAGCTGGTAAGTATATCGTTGTATATGCCCTGCACGATTTTGCCGCCGATAACCGCGCACGCATAAAAGCGTATGCCCGTGAAAATGGCTACGAAATATACCAGATTATGGGCGACAGGTATAACAGCAAATACAACATACCAGATCCACGCGAATTCGTATGGCTCATCGCCCATGCAGAGGCAGTGTTTACCGATTCATTCCACTGCTGTGTTTTCTCCATCATCTACCGCCGGCCATTTATAGTATTTGAGCGCACTGATGGGCAGAAAATGTCATCCCGCATCGAGACTTTAACCAAAAAATTCGGGCTAGAGCAGGCCAAGGCAGGCGATGGTGCAGACTTTACCTCGATTCTGCAATCAGAGGACTTCCGCAATACTGACAGAACATTGGCCGGTTATCGCGAAGTTGGCATGAGCTTCTTAAAAATTACACTCGGTAAGCAGGGCTAGATAGAAAAATGAAATTACGCAACAGCTCCATCCGGTTTTTAGAAAAAGTGTTCAGACACCTCAAGCTTACCTCGGCGCTCTATAGAATACGTCGCGTCAGATACAAGCGACAATTCAGCTTGGTCTCCGCGTTCCCTAAATACAATGTCGGACGCGTGCTGCCGTACGGCCT
>CALKHY010000068.1 GCA_937988795.1 uncultured Candidatus Saccharibacteria bacterium | reverse complement strand
TCCGGCAAGAAGACAATTGCTGTACCCAAGAAACGCCGGGCAGGCAATGGCGGCAAGCTGGTCATCCGCGGCGCGCGCGAAAACAACCTTAAAAATATTGACGTCGAAATCCCGCTCGGCAAACTGGTGGTTGTCACTGGCGTGTCCGGCAGCGGCAAGTCGAGCCTCATTAACGACATTCTGGCCAAAGAGTTGCAGGCCCGCCTGATGCGCGCCAACACTGTGCCGGGTCGCCACGACGAAATCGAGGGCATTAAGCAGCTTGATAAGGCGATCATCATCGACCAGTCGCCGATCGGTCGCACGCCGCGCTCCAACCCGGCAACGTACACCGGCCTGTTTACGCCGATCCGCGAGCTGTTTGCCTCAACGCCTGAAGCCAAATTGCGTGGGTACCAAGCTGGCCGCTTTAGCTTTAACGTCAAAGGCGGTAGATGCGAAAACTGTGCTGGCGATGGCATTATTAAGATCGAAATGCACTTCCTGCCGGACGTGTACGTGCCGTGCGAAGTCTGCCACGGGAAGCGTTACAACCGCGAGGCGCTGGAGATCCACTACAAGGGCAAGACGATCAGCGACGTGCTGGATATGACCTGCGAGCAGGCGCTGGCGTTCTTTGGGAACATTCCGGCTATCGCTCGCAAGCTCGAAACACTGGTCAATGTGGGACTTGGCTACATTGGCCTTGGCCAGCCAGCCACCACGCTGTCCGGCGGCGAAGCTCAACGTGTTAAGCTTGCGACTGAGCTATCCAAACGCCCCACCGGCCGCACGCTCTACATCTTGGACGAGCCAACCACGGGTCTGCACATGGCCGATGTCGACAAGCTATTGCACGTACTGCACGCGCTCGTAGACGCCGGCAACAGCATGGTCGTGATCGAACACAACCTGGACGTCATCAAGAACGCCGATTACATCATCGACATGGGCCCCGAAGGCGGCTCGGGCGGCGGTACCGTCGTTGCCACCGGCACGCCAGAACAGGTCGCCCAAAACCCCACCAGCTACACCGGCCAGTTCCTCAAGCGCATGTTGTCGTAGAATTTTAGTGAACTTGCGGATTTCCGCTTGCGCTTCGGGGCAACCTGGCCTAGAATACGCACGCCATGATTGATCCTAAGCTAAACGACGAGGGAGAAAGGCAACTGTTGGGCGAAGTTCTGGCCGATAAACTGCAGGCGATTCTTAAGTATGTCGAAGATATACCGGCTATCAAGAGGGATGTACAAACACTTAAGACAGACGTTGAAGAATTAAAAACTGACATGAAGGTCGTGAAAGCCGGCCTCGCCGACCATAGTCAAAAACTTCGCGAGCACGACGTTGAGATTGCGGAACTCAAGGCCTTGCTTTAGGTTATCCAATTAGTTCAGTTATGGTGCGGTCCAGTAAATGTGATCGGCTAAAAGCGCGGCGCATTCCTCGCGCAGCACGCCGCCGGCTACTTCCATTTTGCCGCCGTCGAATCTCACAGCATTCTTTGTTAGTTGTTCAAGTGAGAAGTTCGGGTATTCGTAGACATTTGTTTCATTTAAGTCTTTGGCGTATGCGCCGAAGACCAGTCGGTCTAGATTGGCGTATAGGGCGGTGCCGAAACACATCGTGCAAGGCTCTTGGGTCGAATATAGTGTACAACCGGTCAATTCTTCGGTATTGAGGGCTTCCAATGCGGCATGGATGCAATTTAGTTCAGCGTGGGCAATGCGTCCGCTGCTCAAGCCGGTTGCAATAACCCTGCCGTCTTTAACAATTAATGCTCCGATGGCGTGCTTATACTTTTTTCGGGATTCTTTGGCCAGCTCGATTGCCTGACGCATAAAGTCTTCATCTGTCATGTGGGCATTATACCACCTGCGAATCCAGTGTTGTGCAAATGGTTACTCTTTGGTGTCCGGGTCGATGTTGCGGGCGGTGCGGCGGAGGATGGTGGCCAGGCGGTCGCGCAGGCGGCGGCGGGTTTCGGCGTCGCCGATGATGTGCCAGACCATCGGACCAAAGCTAATGGTAACGGCAAGCGTGATAATCAGGAGAATGAACCGCTCCATGATATGTGGGTCAATCAGGCTGCCGAACCAGTAGCCCGCCAGTACCACGCCGAATGTCCAAATCCCGGCGCCCAGGATGTTATAAAACACAAACTTGTACCGCTCCATTTTGCCCACGCCGGCGACCATTGGCGCGAAGGTGCGCACCACTGGTATAAAGCGCGCCAAAATGATGGTTTTGCCGCCGTGTTTTTCGTAGAACTGTTCCGCCCGCAGCACATAGCTTTGGCGGAACACGATGCCATCTTTCTTTCTAAACAGCCGCGGCCCGAGCTTGCGGCCGATGGTGTAGCCGACATTGTCGCCAATCACGGCGCACACAAAAATGACGATCAGCGCCAATGCCAGCGGCACGTGCCCTTGCGCGGCGAAGAATCCGACGGTGAACAGCAGCGTGTCGCCCGGCAGGAAAAATCCAACCAGCAGTCCTGACTCGGCAAACACTATCGATCCGACAATAATCAGAAACATCAGGACGCTCGCGCCTTCCAGCCAGCTGGTTACGTCTAACATACCATCTAAGACTACCGCATGTTCTGCTTTTGCGTCTACATGCATCATACGTTTTTGGCCGGAGGCACAAAATTTTGTATACTATTAAGGTATAAATATTGATGCTATCCAGGGGGAGACAGGGATATATGGCAGAAGAAGTGCTTTTGGAGCTCAAAAAACGTGAAGTCACTGGCAAGGCTGTCAAGCGCCTGCGCAAAGAAGGCGTGGTTCCGGCAGTTATTCACGACCACGGCAAGGCGTCCGTGCATGTAGAAGGTGACTACATGGATATCCTCAGGGCTTACCAGAAGGCCGGCAAGCACCATCCGATCAGCTTGAAGGCTGGCGACAAGAAGTTTACCGCGCTTATCCGTGATGTCGACTTTGACCCAAAGAAACACCAGCTGCGCCACGTCGTCTTTAACGCTGTGAAGGCCAACGAAAAAGTCGACGCCGAAGTGCCGGTACGCATCCGCTACGTTGAGGGCGAGGAGTCCACACCGGCTGAGCGCGCCGGCTTGATCGTGCTCCACCAGCTCGATGTGGTGGAGGTCGAGGCATTGCCCCGCGACCTGCCGGACGTGCTGGAGTTTGACGGCGAAAAGCTGGTCGAGGCGGGCGACAGCGTCACCGTTGCCGACCTCATTGTCCCCGAAGGCGTGACGGTCAAGACCGAGCCGACCCACCCGTTGGCTACGGTATTCGAGCCAAGTGCCCTGCAGGCTGCTAACGACGCCGCCGGCGGCGAAGCCGAAGAAGAAACCGCTGCCGAAGAAGCCGAAGCTGGCGCCGAGAGTGAGGCAGAGGCTAAGCCTGAAGAGAAGAAAGAGTAGATTTTCTTGCTTAACATTGTTTTTCGGTCCTTACCAAAAGACTGGGGGCATCTATCAAATGCTCCCAGTGTATGTTCCGAGGAACGTATTTTGCAAAACAAATCTACTGTACGCCACCGAGGGCGGCTATCAATCAAGAAAATCCCGAAATGCGGGATTTTTCAATTTTCGGCAGCATACATTGGCGGCAATCCGATTGCCTGGAAGAAGGTTTTTCGGAATAAAGCGGCAAACTTGCAGCCGAAACTCCTATAGTAAACTTTCGGCGGTTGCTCCGAAGGAGAAAGCTTTTGCCGCGCCGGAAAACCTTCTGGAAGTCAGTCGAGCTTGCCAACACCTGCATGTGAGGTTTTGTATACTTTTGCCGGTACAAAAGTAACTCGTGGCGAGCCGGAACGGCTCGACCGAAAAACAAAGAAAGGAATTTTCCTTGATTGGCCCTGTCCTTCGAAGCTTTAGCGAAGAAGGACGGATTCCCGCTTCCGCGGGAATGACGGTGAGCGGGATTGCAGAGAAGAGTTGATTTTATCGGTAGCCTTCGGCTTGTTTGGTGAACATGTCGTGGTAGAGGCCGCGGTGCTTCAT
>CALKHY010000067.1 GCA_937988795.1 uncultured Candidatus Saccharibacteria bacterium | reverse complement strand
GGCGCCGCCCCACCAGCCGAACCCGATGAGCCAGCCGATGTAGGTTGCTAAGAGGTGAATGCCAAACCAAAGGATGATAAGCCAGACGTACTGCCAGAAGGTGAGGGCGACGAGCGGGGCGGTGAGGATTGACGCGCCGATGATGTAATCGAGCTGATCCCACGGGAACCAGCCGTGGCCGGGCGGTGTGCCGCGTTGGCGCTTGAAGAAGCTCTCAACCGCGTCGCCGCCGAGCGCGCCGATGGCAAAAAGCGGGCCGAGAATGAGCGTAGGCAGGCTGGCGTAGTCGACCTGGTTTGTAAAATTAGCCGCCCAGGCGTACTGACTTCCCAGCCACTGCTGCAGCCACAAAACAAGCGTTGCGGTGATTATGCCAGCAATAAAGCCGCGCCAGGTTTTGTGAGAGCCAAAAATGCGCTTACCGCGATACGTTTTGCCAAAGTCCATGGGCGCGTTGTACTTCTTGAGAAACGGTACTTTGGCGATCGGGATCGGAATCATGTTAGCCAGCGCCGCCGGCAAAAAGAACCAAAGCGCAAATAAGATATCGTGGATCATGCACTCCCTCCGGTGTCGGTCATTCTTCGTCTCCTGCGGATACGGTTAAGTTTAGGATACAATACGCCGCGGATGCCAGGTAGGCCGACTTTGTACGTAGCATTAGCCAACAGCTTGACCAGTGTGCCGCGCGTCGGCATTTCCGCAACAGTGGTGTACGTACGGCCCCAGCCGTGCCAGCCGTGCGCGTCGCTGCTCGCCACACCCGCCACTCGGTGTTCGGCCGCCCAAGCCTCTGCCTGCTTGCCCTTGTTCTGGAAAACGGCGCGGCCGTTGCGCGTTTCTATAATGTCCACCTGCTTGGCAATGGTGTTGAGCGTGAATATTGACACACCTTTGCGCACTGTTTCGAAGGGGTGGGGAATGCATACCAGCCCGCCTTGTTCTTTGATAGCCCGGGCCGTGTCGACTGCGCTCATGCCGGGCTTAATGGGCTTTTTCAGATACAGACCGATAATCTCGCCGTCGAGCGTCGTAATCTCTTCGCCCACGATAATGCGCTCACCAAGCTTGGTGTGTAACTCTTTGGCAAAAGCAATAGTGTTGTGGTCGGTTACGGCAATGCAGTCGAGCCGGCCGCTGTCGAGCATCTTGCGATAATGATTTTCGTCCAGCGAACCATCCGGTGAAGCAATTGAATGGGTATGTAAGTCAATCTTATACATCAATCCTCCGCCAGCTTACTGTATACCAGCACAAATCTGCCGAGTGCCGTGTACGCTGCACCAATGGCAATCACAATGACTGCTGCGGGGAGGTAGCCAGTCAGGAGCCCGATAAACAGCACCGCCATCCGCACCTCGAACGCAAAGATGCCGCTGCGGAACGCTTTGTTCGCGGCATGTTCGCGCGTTTTGTGCCGGGCCATAATCGCATCGCCCAGCGCGTTGAGATAGCTTGTCAGCAATGAACAACCCAGCGCAGTCGCCACCGCAGCGAGCACCAATGCACTTTCGCCGGCCACGGCAAATGTGTACGCAATGCCGCTATAAAGAATTACTTCCTTTAAACGGTCTGTGGCCGAATCGAGCAATATCCCGTTCGCCGACGACCGCCCTTGCAGGCGTGCAAGCTCGCCGTCCAGCTTATCGAACAGTCCAAAGAAAAACAGCAAACAAGCTGCCGCAACCCAGTAATCAGCGATAATCAGCCAGGCGATAGGCACGTGCATCACTAGACTAAAAATAGTAACTGTGTTCGGACTGAGCCGCCCGCCCGTCAGCTGGTTGACGCGCCGGGCAATAGTACTAATGGCGCGGA